>DATFWL010000108.1:0-28247 GCA_035259385.1 Vicinamibacterales bacterium
GTCAGGCGCGTTCCTTGCCTGACTGCTTCGCGACGATCTTTTTCCGCGCCGCGATCCGCAATGGCTCTGGCACGTTGCGATCGACGGACAACTGCGCGAGATCCCGGTCGGTCAGGCGCTGCATCAGGTTCATCGAGAGGGTCAACGGACACTTCGCGTTCCTGGTCAGGCTGTGGACGATCGCGTAGCTCTTCATCCACGCCCGGTTGGTGCCGATGATCCGCAGCACGTCCTCGGACACGTTCTGCATCTTCGCGAACGCTTCGACTTCCGGGTCGGCGAGCTTCGGGCTGCTCAAGACCGACGTCGCGATCATCTTGTTGGGATCGCGAATGAGAATCGCCCGCATTTCGCGCGAGCCCTTCACGGCGGCCTTCAGGCGCTCGGAAAAGTTCATTTTCGCGAGGCGCTGCGACGCGGTCTCCCGGTCCTCGTTCTCGTGGCCGAGCGTCGCGTCGGCGCCCGGCGACGCCTCGGCACCCGGCGACGCATCGACGAGCGGCGCCTCTTCTTCGAGCTCGATCGCCGGTGTCTCGTCGGGGAAGACCCCGCGGTCGGCGAAGAACTCGCGCATGCCGATCGGCACGTCGGCGCGGGCGAGAAACGTCTTCAGGGCCGCTTCCGGAATCCGCGCCAGCGTCGCTTCCGCAGTCGCGCGGATCTCGGCGTCCTGATCCTCGAGAAGCAGGATGAGAATGGCCAGTTGCTCGTAGGCGCGCGGGGCCAGCGCGCCCTGAGCGGCCTCCATCCGCACGTCGCGGGCGACCTCGCCGCGCTTGAAGAAATCCAGGAGCGGAGTGGGCCCGATCACCGTGCGGACAGGAAGGTCTTGAAATTGGTGAGCGTGATGCGCGCGGTCACGACTTCGCCGTTCCGGCCGAGCGGCCTCGCGTCGGCGCCGTTCAGCGTCAGCCCGATCGCCCCCGCGTCGCCGACGGTGAGCACCAGTTCGCGCCGCGTGTCGATCGACATCCGCTCGCCCGCCGGCAGCAGGCGGTCGATCGATCGCCTGCCGTCCACGGTCGCCGTCACCCAGCAGGGCCGCGCCGCGGACAACTGCGCGGTGACGTGATCGATCACGTCCGCGGCGGCCGGGTCGGCGCGCGATGGTGCGGGCGCGGCGACGGCCGGCGCGACGCCTGGCGACGAGGGCTGCGGCGATGCGGCTGCCGGCGTGACGGGAGCCGATGCCGGCGCCGGGGACGCGGGCGGCGTCGTGCTTTCGGGAACCGGCGGCGGCACGTCCGCGGGCCGTGCGGCTTCCGCTGATCTATCCGCCGCCGCGGGGGGCGCCGATGCGCCGCGAGCCAGCGGTCGCCCGGCGGTTGCGAAGTACACCACGGCGCCGGCGAGCGGTAAGCTGACGAGTGCCAGCCAGAGAAACGTTCCCGCCGTGCGACGCTCGCTCTCGATAGCCTGGTGGTCTTCGATTTGATCGGACGTCGGGTGGCCGGCGATCACCGAGTCGTTCGGAAACTGCGCGATGAACTCCTGAATCGTCGCTTCGGGATCGAGGCCGACTTCGATGGCGTACGATCGCACGAACGCGCGGCTGAAGATGCCGCCGGGCAGGCGCGAGATGTCGTTGCGTTCGAGCGCCTCGAGGGCGGCGATCGAGATTTTCGTCGCGTTGGCGATCTGCCGGAGCGAGACGCCCCGTCGCTCGCGCGCGTCGCGAAGCTTGGCGCCAACACTGCCGGCGGTTCGCTCGGGCATGGGGAAACGCGGCAACCGCGCCTAATGTTAGAAAGCCGTATTGACCCTGTCAAACCGGCTCCGCGCGTCGGCAACGACGGCGCGGAGATCGAACGCCCCGCAGCCGCCGTGCTCGACTGCGTCAGCGGCGCGCGTGAAGAGGCCGATGGCGGCAATGCCCGCCGCGCCGGCCGCCGCAATCGCGTCGAGATGCTCTGCCGTCACGCCGCCGATGGCGAGCACCGGCGCCACAGACGCCGACACGATCGCCCGCAACCCGTCGAGACCGAGCAGGCGATGCGACGGGTCCTTCGAGCGCGAGGGAAAGACCGTGCCGGCGATGAGATAGTCGGCGTCGGCGGCCGCGGCCGCTTCGCCGGCGCCGTGCACCGATCGCCCGACGAGAAAACCAGCCGGCGCGAGGCGACGAGCGTCCGCGACCGACATCGAATCGGCGCGGAGGTGCACGCCGTCGGCGCCGGCCGCCAGCGCCACGTCGAGCCGATCGTTGACGACGATGCGCGTCGGCGTCCGGCGCGTGATCGCGAGCAGGTCGGTGACCAGCGCGGCGAGCGCGCCCGCTTCGAGATCGCGCTCGCGGACCTGGATCAGGTCGACGCCGGCACCGACGGCACACCGCACCTGCTCCAGCAGGCACTGCCGCGCGTCGACGCCGTCCGCGCCGCCGCGCACGAGCCGGCGGCGATCGGTTACGAGGCAGATGGTCACGGAGGCTACGAGCGGCGGGGACTGTCGTCGAGCGACATCTCGGTCTGGTCGCGCGTCGTGAACAGCAACGCGAGATCGGCGAACCCCGCGAACAGGTTCACGAAGCCCAGCCCGCTGACCGCGCCGCGGACGAAGTTGTTGGTGAGCAGCGATCGCAGCGGCGGGTACGCCAGCGCGAAGTAGTTGTGCTCCCAGAACGCAGGCCACCACGGCAGCACGATCAGCAGCAGCCCGACCTGCACGAAGAAAATCACGTAGAGAAACCGCCTGAGCAGATTCAACTCCCCGCCTGCACCCTGGTCAGCCGGTCGATCCGCTCGTCCAGGTCCTTGTACGATCCGGCGTCCGCCTGCAGCTCGAGGCAGATCGCCAATGCGCGGGCGACCTCGCCGACCTGCTCGAGCCCTTCGGCAAGCTCGTACAGCAGCTGATGTGATTCGTCGCTGGTGGGGGCCGGCGCCTGCGCCGCGCGCTCGAGCCACTCGAGCGCCTGCGGCACCTGGTCGCGCTCGCGGTACAGCCGCGCGATCAGCCACGAGGTGCCGAACCGCAGCTTGGGAGCACGCGACGCGCTCTCGAGCGCCCGGATGCAGCCGTCGATGTCGCCCGCGGCACGGAGCGCGAGGCCCCGCTTGTACTCCTTCTCCGCGTCGTCGAGACCCGAACGGCGTGACGCCTGTTCGCGCAGGTTGCCGAACACGCCGTCGAGATCCGCCCCGGCCGGATCCCCCGCCGCCGCCGGCGCAGCGGCGCTTCCCGGCTTGATGTCCTTGAGCACGATGCTCAAATCGACTTCGACGTCGTCGGCGGCAGCGGATGCGCGCGCGGTCGCCGGCGGCGGCGGCGCGGCAATGTCGTCGTCGAACGCGCCGAGGATGCTCTCGAGATCGATGGCGTTGGCGCTGAGCGTGAACTGGGTGTCTTCGCCCAGGTGCGAGGGCCGCCGCGGCGGCGGCTTCGGCGCCGGCGGCGCCTCGGCGTCGCCGCTGCCCGGGAGCAGCTCGTCGATCGGAAGCTCCGGCTCACCCGCGAGCGCAGGCTTCGGCGGCTCGTCGAACAGCGAGGCACCCGAGACGAGATCAATGCTGGTGAACGGCGATTCCCCGCTGAGCCGCGTTGCGATCAGCGCGTCGGGATCGGGCTCGCCCATCATGACGAGCGCCTTGCGGAAGCGTTCGATGTTGGCGCTCTCCCACGGTTCGCGCGCGACGAGGTCCTCGGCGATGAACCGCGCCTCGCTCGCCGATCCGGCGGCGATGTAGGCGTCGGCCAGCTGCGCCTGCGCGCTGTACATCGTCGCCTCGAGGCCGCCGTCCACGCAGATCTCGACGAGGCGCATCAGCGCCGGAATGTGATTCGGCACCCGGGTGACGAACTCCTGCAACGCGGCGGCGGCCGCAGCGAAATCGGATTGTGCGACCGAGCTGTCGGCAGCGAGCTCGACGACCTTGAACCCCGCTTCACCGTGCGACTCCGCGATCTTCCAGCCGAGGAGCGCGATCGGCTCGCGTCGGCCCGGATCCTGGTCGAGCAGCCGGCGCAGGATGGCGAGCCCGTCGTCGGCGAACCCGCCGCGCAGTCTGACGTCGGCGGCCAGCATCAGCAGCTCGGGATCGTCGCCGGCGCTCTCCGCCGTGAGATATTCGGCCGCCGCGCCGATGTCGCCGCGCGCGACGAGCCTGCGCGCGAGCTCGCTCCGCAGCGCCATGTCGTCGACGTGCAGGCTGGCCGCGTGGCGGAGCGTCTCGAGCGCGCCGTCGGCGTCGCCGGCGCCTTCCTGTGACGCCGCAATCATCCGCAGCTGCTCGAGCGAACTCGCGGACTCGCGCGCGCGCGCATAGTCGCCGGCGCCGAAATGGACGTCGTACAGCTTCTCGCGGATCTCTTCGTCGTCCGGGTGCAGCTCCGCCGCCTGGCGCAACGCGTCGACGGCTTCGGCGCTGCGGCCCTTGTCGGCGAGCTCCGAGGCAATGTCCTTGAGATCGCTGAGCGCGCCCGCCTTGTCGCCCATCTCGATGCGCGCGCCGACCGCCATCAGGCGTCCCTGGTAGTCCTCGGGGTCGAGCGATCCGATCCGCACCTTCGCCTGCAGCGCACCGCGCCGGTCGCCGCGGGCGCTGCGCAGGTCCATCAGCGCCGTCAGGTGCGCGCGGGCGTCGGCGTAGAGCCGCTGCATCGCGAGCACGTCGGCCACCTGCATCAGCGAGTGCTCGTGGTCCGGCTTGAGCTTGAGAATTTTCTTGTAGAGCGCGCCGGCCTTCGCCATCTGGCCTTCGTCGCTCAGGTTGTTGGCGATCTCGACGAACTGCTGGACGGCCTTCTCCGCCTGCCCCGCCCGCCCGTACAAATCGCCGAGCGTGTTCTTCGCCGCCCAGTCCTGCGGCTGGTCCTCGACGATGCGCACGTATTCCGCGATCGCGGCGTCGATCTTGCCCTGCCGGATCAGCTTTTCGGCGTTGCGCAGCGTTGCGGCGCGATCAATCGGCACAGTCAGTCTTCAGTCGTCAAGTCTTCAGTCGTCAGTCGACCAGTCGATCGGTCTTCACCCGACGTGAGGGCGTCGGCGCTCGTCGAATCAATCGTATCAAACAGCGTGGGGGGCCGGAACGAGCGGCGGTGCACCTCCGAGTAGCCGAACCGTGCAACGGCGTCGAGATGATCGGCCGTGGCGTAGCCCTTGTGGCGATCGAAGCCGTAGCGCGGGTCGCGACCGTGGAGCTCGAGCATCTCGCGATCGCGGGTCACCTTCGCGATGATCGAGGCCGCGGCAATTGCCGAGCAGCGCCGATCGCCGTGCGGCACGCCGCGCTGCGCCATCGGCAGGTCCGGAATCCGGAACGCGTCGACGAGCACGATGTCGGGGAGCGGGGCGAGCGCCAGCACCGCGCGCTGCATCGCGCGCAGCGACGCCTGGTGGATGTTGATGCGATCGATCTCGCGCGGATCGGCGGCAGCGACCGCCCACGCGATCGCGTGCGTGACGATCTTGTCGTAGAGCCGTGCACGCTCGGGCGCCTGCACGGTCTTCGAATCACAGACGCCAGGAATGTGCCGGTCGGGATGGAGCACCACCGCAGCCGCGACCACCGGACCGGCCAGGCAGCCGCGCCCCACTTCGTCGACGCCCGCCACGTGCACGAACCCGACGCGGCGCAGCGCGTTCTCGAGCGTGCGCATGGCGGGGACGCGAGTCATAGCGGGTCAGGTCGGCCGGGTAAGTCGGGTAGGTCTGGTGGGTCGGAAGCATCGCGGGTCTGACCTGCCCGGCCCACCCGACCTATCTGACCCACCTGACCGGTCCTCACGCTTTGGCGGTGTCTTTCATCCGCGCGGCCTTGCCCTTCAGGTCGCGCAGGTAGTACAGCTTCGCCCGGCGGACTTTGGCCGATCGCGTGACTTCCACCTTCTGGATCGTCGGCGAGTGGAGCGGAAAGATGCGCTCGACGCCCTGTCCGAACGACACCTTGCGCACCGTGAAAGACGCGCGCGTGCCGCCGCGGTGCAGGCCGATTACGACGCCTTCGAAAATCTGAATGCGCTCCTTGTCGCCCTCGCGCACTTTCACGTGCACGCGAACGGTGTCGCCCGCCTTTATCGCCGGCCGTTCGGCCAGCTGCGACTTCTCCACCAGCTCAATCGCGCCCATCACTCGCTCCTTTAAGCTCTCGCAGCAGCTTCAATTCTTCTTCGTCCAGAACCGCATCGTCCAGCAGATCCGGCCGTCGATCCAGCGTCCGGCTCAGCGCCTCGCGCTTGCGCCAGCGGCGGATCTCCGCGTGGTTCCCGGACAGCAGCACGTCGGGAACCTTCAACGTGCGTCCGCCTGGCGCGCCGCCGCCGTCCTCGTCACACCCGCCACGCCCCCCGAGCGCGATTTCCGCCGGCCGCGTGTACTGCGGAAAGTCGAGCAACCCGCGGCTGAACGAATCCTCCGCCACCGACTGCTCGTCGCCGACGACTCCGGGCACCAGCCGGGCGACTGCGTCCAGCACCACCAGCGCCGGCAGTTCGCCGCCCGTCAGCACGTAGTCGCCGATCGACAGCTCCTCGGTGACGCGCTCGCGCACCCGGTCGTCGAACCCCTCGTAGCGGCCGCACAGGAGCACGACGCGGCCGACGCGGCTCAGCCGCTGCGCGTCCGCCTGCGTGAATCGCCGGCCCTGCGGCGACGTGAGGATCACGGTCAGCGTCCCTCCGCGCGCCGCCTCAATCGCGTCGAGGGCGCGGAAGATCGGGTCGGCCTTCAGCACCATTCCCGGCCCGCCGCCGTACGGCACGTCGTCGACGACGCGGTGACGGTCGGTCGTGAAGTCACGAAGATCGTGCACTTTGACGTCGAGCGTCCCGCGCTCGATCGCGCGGCCGATGATCCCCGCCGCCAGCGGCTGTTCGATCATCGCCGGAAAAATCGTGACGATATCGAACGTCATCGCTGATCACACGACGTAGCGCGAAGGCGCGGCGATGAGCGCGTTGTCAAAACGCCCTCCACCGTCTTCGCGCTACATCTTCGCGTTCAAATCGATCAACCCTTCGGGTGGATCGATGACGATTCGCTTTGCCGCCGCATCGATCTCGCGACAGATCTCCGCGGCGAGCGGAATCAACACCTCGCCGCCGGCTCCTTCGATCACCAGCCGGCTGCCCGCCATCGATCCTTCCACGCCGCTGACGATGCCGACGTCGCGGCCGCCCGTCGTCTCGACGCGGCAGCCGATCAGATCGTGACGGTAGAAGACGCCGTCGGGCAGCGCGGCCAGCGCGTTCACCGGCACCCGCAATTCGAGGCCGGCCAGCGCCTCCGCCTCGGTCATCGACTCGACGCCGCGCAGGCCAATCACCGGACGATCGCGATGGAACCGCACGGTGGTAACCGTCAGCGCCTCGACGCACCCGCTGCGCTCGACGAACAACTCGGCGCCCGGCTGGAATCGTTCCTCGGGAAAATCGGTTTCGAGGTTCACGATCACCTGACCGCGCAGGCCGTGAGCTCTCGCGATCCGTCCCACGAGAGCCATCTCGGCCCAGTCCAATTCTTCAGCGCCCTTCCCGAATCTCCAGCGTCACCGTCTTGCCCTCGTGCTCGCCGGCGCTCGATGCCAGCGTGCGCAGTGCCGCCGCCGTCCGCCCCTGCCGCCCGATCACCTTCGCGATCTCCTGGGCCGGCACGAACAGCTCGACCAGCGTCATGTGCCGATGCTGCGACTCGACGACGCGGACCGCGTCCGGGCGATCGACCAGCGCCTTCGCGAGGACCTCGACGACCGCGCGGACGCCGGTATCGGGCTTCGCGTCGCTCACTTCGCCTCGGCAGTCGCCGGCGGCGCCGCAGCGGCCGGCGTCAGGTGACGGGCGATCAGCGTCCGCACCGAGTGGGACGGCTGCGCACCCTTCTGCAGCCAGTGGTCCACGCGCGCTTTGTCGACGTGCACGACGGCCGGCCTGCTGCGCGGGTTGTAATGTCCGAGGATCTCGACGAACGAACTGTCGCGCGCCGTCCGCGAATCGGTGACGACCACGCGGAAGAAGGGACGCTTCTTGGATCCGGCACGACGCAAACGAATGGCAACCATCTGACGCTCCTGAGTGACCTTCGGGGCTCGAGCCCGAACGTCTGTTTCGCTGCCGCACTCCGGGACAGACCGCCGGCACGACCTGACGGTCGTTCCCTACGACATCTCCAGCTCGGCGTCTTCGTCCCCTACGTAGGGCACGACCTTCAGGCCGTGCCGATCGTTCTCTCGAGCCCCGCAGGACCTACCCGCGGTTGCGCAGCATCTGCATGGCCTGGCGACGCGCCTTCCTGCCGTCGCCAGAGAGCCCGGCCATCCCGCCGAGCTGCTTCAACATCTTCTGCATCTGCACGAACTGCTTCAGCAGACGATTCACTTCTTCGACCGACGTCCCGCTGCCGCGGGCGATGCGCTTGCGGCGGCTCCCATTGATGATGTGCTGCTTCCGCCGCTCCTCGGGCGTCATCGAGTTGATGATCGCTTCGATGCGCGAAATCTGCTTCTCGTCGGGCTTGTTGTCCGCCAGCGCCTTGACGTTGCCCATCCCGGGCAGCATCCCGACAATCTGCTCGAGCGGCCCCATCTTCCGGATCGTCTTCAGCTGATCGCGGAAGTCCTCGAGCGTGAACTCGTTCGCGCGGAGCTTCTCCTCGAGCCGCTCCGCGTCTTCGGCGTCGATCGCCGCTTCGGCGCGCTCGATCAGCGACAGCACGTCGCCCATCCCGAGCACGCGCGACACGACGCGGTCGGGATGGAACGGCTCGAGATCGTTCAGCGTCTCGCCGCTGCCGACGAAGGCGATCGGCACGCCGACCACCGAGACCACCGAGAGCGCCGCGCCGCCGCGCGCGTCGCCGTCCATCTTCGTGAGCACCACGCCGGTGACGCCGACCCGGGCGTTGAACTCGCCCGCGCTCTTGATCGCGTCCTGACCGGTCATCGCGTCCGCGACGAACAGCAGATCCGACGGCGCGGTCGCCCCCTTGATCGCGACCAGCTCCGTCATCAGCTCGTCGTCGATGTGCAGGCGGCCGGCCGTGTCGACGATGACCGCGTCGAAACCGAGCGTCGTCGCCTCGGCGACGGCGCCTTGCGCGCGTGCGACCGGATCGAGCGTGCCCGCCGGATCGTGCACGCGCACGCCGGCCTTCTGCGCGACGACGTTCAGCTGCTGAATCGCGGCCGGACGCTTCACGTCCGTCGAGACGAGCATCGGATGCTTGCCCTGCTTCTTCAGCCAGGTCGCCAGCTTCGCGGACGTCGTCGTCTTGCCCGCGCCCTGCAGGCCGAGCATCAGGATCACCCGCGGCCGCGTCGCAGACGGCTGCAGTCCCCCGGCCGCGTCGCCGAACAGGGCGACCATTTCGTCGCGGACGATTCGCACCACCTCCTGCGATGGTGCGAGCTTCCGCAGGACGTCACCGGAGGTCACCGCATCCATCGCGCGGTCGCGCACGCGATCGATGAACGCCTTGACGACCTTGAAGTTGACGTCGGCTTCGAGCAGGGCGAGGCGAATCTCGCGCAGCGCGATCTCGATGTTCTCGGGCGTCAACCTCGCTTCGCCGCGAAGCGTCTTGAAAACGTCCTGCAGGCGTGTGCTGAGGGACTCGAACATGGACCGCTAACCTGCTCTAATGCAAACGCTTATCGTAACTGAGGGGCTTGCGGCTGTCAAACGCCGGACGGCTTGGCGGGCGGCGCCATCTCCGCTTTCAGAGTTTGCAGACGGCCGATGGCATTGCGGAACGCGGAGACGACTGCCGGCGGCGACGACTCGTCGGCGTCGAGTTCGGCCGCAGCCCGCGTGAGGACGTTGAGCGTCGTGTCCACCTCGGGCGCCCGCACGTTCTCGGATTGACGAACCAGCTGCTCGACGAGGTCCAGACAGGCGCGGATGTTCTTCTGCGACGCCTCGTGCGGCGTGGCGCCGCGCAGCGACGCGCGCATGCCGACCATCAGAAAATCACGACACGCGGTCAGTTGGCCTTTTGTGCTCATGGGACGCGCTGACTCGATGGAGACAAAAACTGATTCTACACTGACGACAATTTGTGCCCGAGCTTCTCTTTCTTCGTCTTGAGATATCGGCGTGTCGAGTCGTGGGCGGGAATCTCCAGCGGAATCCATTCGCTGATGGTCAGGCCGTAGCCCTCGATGCCGACGAGCTTGCGCGGGTTGTTGCTCAGCAGCCGCATCGATCGCACGCCGAGCTCGCGCAGAATCTGCACGCCAATTCCGTAATCGCGCTGGTCGGCCTTGAATCCCAGGCGTTCGTTCGCTTCGACCGTGTCGAACCCTTCGTCCTGCAGCTCGTAGGCGCGGATCTTGTTGGCGAGACCGATCCCGCGCCCCTCCTGATTCAGATACAGCAGTATCCCGCGCCCCTCGTCCGCGATCTTCTGCATCGCGGCGTCGCGTTGTGCGCCGCAGTCGCAGCGGATCGAATGCAGTCCGTCGCCGGTGAGACACGACGAGTGGACGCGCACGAGGATGTCGCCGCCGTCGCCGATCTCGCCGCGCACGAGCGCGAGATGCGCCTGGTGATCGAGCTGATTCTCGAACGCGTGGACCGTGAAGTCGCCGAAGTCGGTGGGCAGCTTCGCCACCGCTACCCGCTTGACCAGGGACTCGGTCCGCATGCGGTACTTGATCAGGTCGGCGACGGTCACCATCAGCAGCCCGTGGCGCCTCGCGAACCGCGCGAGCTGCGGCACGCGGGCCATCGTACCGTCCTCGTTCATCACCTCGCAGATCACGCCGGCGGGATACAGTCCGGCGATCCGTGCAAGGTCGACCGAGGCTTCGGTCTGTCCGGCGCGCACCATGACGCCGCCGTCGCGCGCGCGCAGCGGCGAGACGTGGCCGGGCCGCACGAGATCCGAAGGCCGGCTCGAGGGGTGGATGGCGGCCAGCACGGTGGCCGCACGATCGGCGGCCGAAATGCCGGTCGTCACGTTGTGTTTCGCGTCAATCGGCACGCAGAACGCGGTGCCGAACGGCGTGGTGTTGGCGTTCACGGCGAGCGGGATCTCGAGCTCGTCCAGGCGATCGCCCGTCAGCGACAGGCAGATTTGACCGCGGCCATACCGCGCCATGAAGTTGATCGCCGCGGGCGTGACCTTCTCCGCCGCGATGGTCAGGTCGCCCTCGTTTTCGCGGTCCGCGTCGTCGACGACGATCACCATGCGGCCGGCGCGGATGTCGTCGATCGCGTCTTCGATCCGCGCGAACGGCGTCTTGGCGCCGGCAATCCGCAGCGTGTGCGCCTTCGCCTTCGATTTCTGAGCCTTACCGGCGCCGTGCGTCCTGTTCTTCATATCAGTGCGTAACTTCCCCCGGCTTTGCGCCGAGCGTCAGGCCGGCCAGCTCCGCGGCGCGGACCACGTACTTCCCCACCATGTCGCACTCGAGGTTGACCCGATCGTACACCT
The DNA here is from genome assembly GCA_035259385.1 of Vicinamibacterales bacterium. Lineage (GTDB taxonomy): Bacteria > Acidobacteriota > Vicinamibacteria > Vicinamibacterales > CAVVIG01 > QHWK01. The sequence continues at coordinate 11,372 of DATFWL010000108.1, forward strand.
GCGCGCGGCTGAGGTTCGTGTGCTCCATGGTGAACGGCACGATCTGGACGTCGAACCGATCGGCGCCGAGCCCGGCGACCGTCAGGCTGATCCCGTCGACCGCCACCGAGCCCTTGTGCACGAGAAATGGCGCAAGCTGGGAGGGAAAGCTGACCGTGAGCCAATGGAAGTCGGCGTCCGGCCGCAATTCCTCGATGTGACCGACCGCGTCGACGTGTCCCTGCACGAAGTGTCCGCCGAAGCGGCTGTCCGCGCGCAGCGGCCGCTCCAGATTCACGGCGCAGCCCGGGGCGAGCGAGCCGAGCGTCGTGACGCGGTGGGTCTCAGGCCCGACGTCGGCGTGCACTTCCTGGTGTTCCGCGAGGATAACCGTGAGGCACACGCCGTTGACCGCGAGGCTGTCGCCCGGAGACACCTCGCCGGCGAGGGCGGTGCCGATCCGCAGCCGAAAGCCGCGGCTGGTCGGCTTCCGCTCGATCAACTCGCCGACCGCTTCAACCAGTCCGGTGAACATACCCCTCTACCACGACGTCGGGTCCGAGCGGGACCACGCGGCGCTCGTCGAGGTCCGCTGACGAGAACGGTCGATCGCCAAGCAGCGGCACGCCGTCGGGTCCGAGCGCATGCGGGGTGATGTAGAGCCGCACGAAATCGACCAGCCGTTCGTCCCACGCCGCGGCGTGCACCGCCGCGCCGCCCTCGAGCAGCATCGAGCCGACGCCGTGATCGGCGACGCAATCGAGTGCGGCGCGAAACGTGTCGTCGCGGGCCACTTCGACGTGCGCGCCGCGCTCTTCGAGCGGCCCGCGCAGTTCCGCGCCGGCCGCCGCCCGCGCCGACGTGACGATGATGACAGGCCCGGCGTCCAGTGTCGAGAGCAGACGGGCCGTCGGCGGCGTGCGCAGGCGGCGATCGAGCACGACGCGGACGAGCGGCCGTTCGCGAAACGCTCCGCGCGCCGTCAGCGCCGGATCGTCGGCGAGCAGCGTCGCGCTGCCGATGGCGATCGCATCGATTTCCGCACGGACACGATGCGCATGGCGATTGGCTTCGTCCGAGGTGAGCGCCGTGCGGCGTCCGGGCGCCGCCGCGATCCGGCCGTCGATGCTCGTCGCCGCCTTCAGGATCACGAACGGCCGTCCCTCGCGCATCAGCGTGAAGAACGGCCGGTTCAGCGCGACCGCATCGTCTGCCGCGACGCCGACGTCGACCACGACGCCGTTTTCGCGCAGGAACGCGAAGCCGCGGCCGCGCACGGCGGGGTTCGGATCCTCCACCGCGGCCACGACGCGGCGGATGCCGGCTTCGACGATGCGCCGCACACACGGGCCGGTGCGCCCATGATGGCAGCAGGGTTCCAGCGTGGAATAGAGCGTCGCGCCGCGGGCGCGCACGCCGGCGGCGCTCAGCGCGTGAATCTCGGCATGCGGACCGCCCGCGCGCTCATGAAATCCCTGTCCCACGACCACGCCGTCGTCGGACACCACGACGGCGCCGACCAGCGGGTTCGGGCTGGTGCGGCCGCGGCCACGCGCGGCGTGGAACAGCGCACGCTGCATGAACGCGCGATCCGGCCCACCGTCTACCATTTCTCTTCGAACAGGCCGTCGACGTACTCGTCGGCGGAGAACGGGACGAGATCGTCGATGCTCTCGCCGACGCCGACGTAGCGGATCGGAAGCTTGAGATCGTTCGCGATCGCCACCGCAACGCCGCCCTTGGCCGTGCCATCGAGCTTGGTCAGGACGATGCCGTTCACGCCGGCGGCCCCCATGAACTCGCGCGCCTGCGAGACGCCGTTCTGGCCGACGGTCGCATCGAGCACGAGCAGCACTTCCTGCGGCGCGCCGGGGACTTCGCGGGACGCCACCCGCCGGATCTTCTCGAGCTCGTTCATCAGGTTCACGCGCGTGTGGATGCGGCCGGCGGTGTCGACCAGAATCGGCTCGCGCCCCCTCGCCCTGCCGGAGGAGATCGCGTCGAAGACCACCGCCGCAGGATCGGCGCCTTCGCGCGCGCGAACCATGTCGACGCCGGCGCGCCCCGCCCAGATCTCGAGCTGCTCCACTGCCGCCGCGCGAAACGTGTCGGCGGCGCAGATGAGCGGCTTCTGTCCTTCTGCCTTGAGCAGGTTGGCGAGCTTGCCGACGGTGGTCGTCTTGCCCGTGCCGTTCACGCCGACGATGAGCGTGACCTGCGGGTGCGCGTCGACCGTCACCGGCCTGTCGACGGCCGCGAAGATGCCCTTGATTTCCGCCTTCACGAGGTCGCGCAGGCTGGTGCCATTGCGCGACTGCGACTTGACGGCGGCGATGATGCGATCGGTGGCGGCGACGCCGATGTCGGCCGAGATCAGCAGCTCCTCGAGCGCGTCGATCGTATCGACGTCGATCGGGCGCGCGCGCTGGTCCGGCGAATCGGCCACTCGCACGATCTCGTCGAAGCGATCGACGATCTGCTGCTTGGTGCGGGCAAGACCATCGCGGATACGGGAAAAGATGTTCACGGGCGGACTCTGGTCCTTGGGAAATCGGGCAGTCGGATCGCTGCCGGATTCGACGACCAGATTATCAAATCGCCGGAACCCGGATATCGGCCGGCGTCACCCGGTCTCGGCTTCGGCCCGCTGCCTGCGCAGCATCAACGCGGTGATCGCCGTGCGCACGTCTGTGCGGCCGCCGAGGACCTCCTCCATCTGGGTGGCAATGGGCAGCTCGACGCCGTGCCGGGCGCCGAGTTCGAGCGCGGCGCCGGTGGTGATCACCCCTTCGGCGACCATCTTCATCCCGGCGAGAATATCCGGCAGCGACCGTCCGCGCGCCAGCTCGACGCCGACGTGCCGGTTGCGGCTGAGCGTCCCGGTGCACGTCAACACGAGATCGCCGAGGCCGCTGAGACCCGCCAGCGTCTCGCGCCGGCCGCCGGCGGCGCACGCCAGCCGCGTCACTTCGGCGAGCCCGCGCGTGATGAGCGCGGCGAGGGCGTTGTGGCCGAGCCCGAGTCCCTCGACGACGCCGGCGGCGATCGCGATGACGTTCTTCATCGCGCCGCCGATCTCGACGCCCACGACGTCGTCGCTGCCGTAGAGCCGCAGCGCCGGACCGCGAAACTCCTGCTGGACGAGTTCGATGGCGTTGGCGTGCGCGGACGCCGCCAGAATCGCCGTCGGCAGCTGACGCGCCACCTCGATCGCGAAGCTCGGACCCGAGAGGACGACGACGCGGTGTGAGGGGCCCGCTTCCTGCGCAATCACTTCGGACATGCGCAGCATCGTGCCCGCTTCGATCCCTTTGGTCGCGCTGACGATCAGCGCGCGCGGCGCCAGCAGCGGGGCCGCGTGCCGGATCACGCTCCGGCAGCCGTGCGACGGGATTGCCGAGACGACCAGCTCCGCGTCGCGCAGCGCGACGTCCAGGTCGTGCGTCACGAGCACCCCGTCGGGCAGACCGATGTCCGGGAGATAGACCGCGTTGGCGCGTCGCGACGTCATGTCGGCGACAAGGGCGGCATCGCGCGCCCAGAGCCGGACGTCATGACCGAGGCGACCCAGATGCACCGCCAGCGCGGTGCCCCAGCTGCCCGCGCCGAGAACCGCGACCGTCCGCGTCACACGCGCGCGCCCAGGCGGCGCTCCGTACCAGTCCGCAGACGGCCGACATTCCCGCGATGACGGAAGACGATGATCGACGCCGCCGCGCAGGCGGCCACGACTGCGGGCAGCGAGCTGCCGAGCGCATAGACCAGCGGCGGCAGCGCGACGGACGCGAGCAGCGACCCGAGCGAAATGTATTTCGTCAGCCAGACGGCGATCGCGAAGATTGCCAGGGCGGGCGGCAGCGCGAGCGGCGTCAGGACGGAGAACACGCCGCAGGCGGTCGCGACCCCCTTGCCGCCGCGGAAACGCAGCCACACCGGATAGACGTGGCCGACAATCGCGGCCAGACCGGCGGCGGCCGGCAGCACCGGACCGGGAGCGAGCTGTTCGGCCAGCCACACGCTCGCGGCGCCCTTGGCCATGTCCAGTGCCGCGACGACGACTCCAACCGTCACGCCCGACGCGCGCATGACGTTGGCGGCGCCGACGTTCCCGCTGCCGATGCGCCGGAGATCCGCTCCGCCCCACCGTCGCGCGCAGATCAGCGCGAACGGGATCGACCCGATCAGATATGCAGCAACGATCGCGATGGCCATCGAAGTCCCGCCGCGCCCCCGGCCCGAACGTCCGCGATGGATCTTCAGATCGGGCGACTCACGTCCGGCGTCCCGTGAGATTAGCACGCGCCAGCGCCGTGTAGGCGGGACCCTCTGGCAGGAGTCGGCTCTGATAGAGCGTCGCGCCGCTGATTCGCGCGCGCGCGACCACGCCGTGAGGCGCGGCGGCCAGCGCGCGGTTGCGATCGGAATTTCGTGATTCACGCCAGCGCGCGAGCGTCAGATGCGGATGGTATGCCCGATCCTCGATGGGCAGGCCGAAGGCGGCAATCCGCGCCGCCACGACGTGCTGCAGGTCGCAGAGTTCGCGCGCGCCGGCGCCGACGCCAATCCACAGGACGCGCGGCGCGCCGTGCGGCGGAAACACGCCGGCGCCTTCGAACGCCACATCGAACGGCGGCGCGTCGACGTCGACGGCGACCGCGTCGATCACCGCCGGGACGCGCGCATCCTCGACGTTTCCAAGGAAGACGAGCGTCAGATGCGCGTGCTCGAACGTCACCCACTTCAGCGCGGAGCGCGACGATCCGAGGGCAGCCGCGAACCGTTTCTGCTCCGCTCCGAGCGCCTCGCGCGCGGTGTCCGGCAGGTCGGCAGCGATGAACAGGCGCATAGGCGTCAGTGCAATGAAGAATTAGGAAGTAAGAATTAAGAATTCGTGATTACCGAATTGGTCTCGCGTGACGACGAATTCTTAATTCTCAATTCTCAATTCTTAATTGCTCTTTCTCTCAGCCCACTCCCGCCCGCTCGCCGTATCCGGTAGGTCGGCAGCGATGAACAGGCGCATAGGCGTCGCTGGAATTGAGAACTGGCACGTAAGAATTAGAGTGCGTTGCAAAATTAGCTCAAGGCGGGTCCTGTCCGCGAACAGCCCCACCGGGTGCTCGCCAGAAAAGCACTGGTCACGGCCACGGCTCCGCGCCCGGCGGGGCGGCCCCGTTCGCGGCCACCCGCGAGCGAGCTAATTTTGCAACCTGCTCTTAGAATTCGTGACTACCGAATTGGTCTCGCGTGACGACGAATTCTTAATTCTCAATTCTCAATTCTTAATTGCTCTTTCTCTCAGCCCACTCCCGCCCGCTCGCCGTCTTGGTGATCATCAGGCGCGTCATGTTGAGAGCCGACTGGGTCGCCTGGAATTTCACCATGTCCCGGCCGCCGATGAACTGGAACGTCCGGACGCGCGTCTCGTCGTCAGCGACGACGGCGATCGCGACGGTGCCGACCGGCTTCTGCGGCGTTCCGCCGCCAGGGCCGGCGATGCCGGTGATGCCGATGCCGACGCTGGTGCCGGCCCGCGAGCGGATGCCTTGCGCCATCGCCTGCGCCACCGGCTCGCTGACCGCGCCATGCTCGCGAATCAGTTGCTCGGGAACGCCCGCCAGCTCGATCTTGGCGCGATTGCTGTAGCAGACGACGCCGCGGTCGACGTAGTCGGAACTGCCCGGCACGTCGGTGAGGCGCGACGCGAGCAGCCCGCCGGTGCACGATTCCGCGACCGCGATCGTCAGCTTGCGTTCGCGCAGCAGCTCGCCGACGACCGCCTCGAGGTTGCGGCCGTCGACGCTGAAAATCGACGGGCCGAGGACGTCCTGCAGTTCGCGCACCGCCGCGTCGAGAGCCTCGTCGGCCTCGGATGGAGTCGCGGCCTCGGCCGTCAGGTGAAGTTCGATCTGGCCGAGCACCGCGAGAATCGTCGTGCTGATCGGGACCGCCCGCGTGGTCCATTTGCCGTAGACCGGCTGCGCCTGTGCGTCGACGTCAGACTCGGCGCGCCCTGAAATCTTCAGCACGCGGCGGAACAGTCCGCGGCCGCCCGAACGGGCGGCCAGCCGCTCCGCGATCGCCGCGTCGAGCATCGGCTTCATCTCGCGCGGCGGGCCCGGCAGCAGCAGGATCGCCGCTGTGCCTCGCTCCAGCCACAGCCCGGGTGCTGTGCCGTTCACGTTCGGCAGCACGATCGCGCCGCGCGGCACCATCGCCTGCCGCCGGTTGATCTCCGGCATCGCCATCCCGCGCTTCGCGAACCGATCGCGGATCCGCTCGACGATCGATTCGTCGATGTCGAGCGGCGTACCGAGCGCACGGGCGACGGCGTCGCGCGTGATGTCGTCTTCGGTCGGACCAAGCCCGCCAGTGACGACGATGAGGTCGGCCCAGGTGAGCGCGTCGTCGATCACGTGGGTCAGTTCGTCGACGTCGTCGGCGACGATCTCCTTCAGGCGTACGTCGTAGCCGATCGCGTTGAGGCGCTCGGTGACGAAAAGAGAATTCGTGTCGACCCGGAACGGCGTCAGCATCTCACTGCCGATCGCCAGGATGCAGGCCTTCATCGCACCACGTACAAGGCGCCGCGCAGCACGAGGTTCGCGTAGATCGCCGCCATTCCGTCGTCGGCCATCACGCCGACGCCGCCGTGCAGCCGTTCGAGCCGGTTCGCCGGATAGGGCTTGATCACGTCGAAGAGCCGGAACAGAAAGAATCCGCCGATCGCGCCGCGCCAGCCGACCGGGTTCATGAAGAGCGTGATCAGCATGCCCATCACTTCGTCGATCACGACCTGTCCGGGGTCGGTGCGACCGTAGTAGCGCTCGGCGACATTACCACTCCACGAGCCGAGGACGAAGAGCGCGGCAATCGCAGCGGCCTGGACCGCAGGCGCGCCGGGAAGAATCCACCAGAGCACGAGGCCAGCCGCCGAACCGAAGGTACCCGGCGCGACGGGGGCGTAGCCGACGCCGCACACCGTCGCGACCACCAGCGCCACCGTCGGGGGTCGGGAATCGTTTCGTTTTTCCACAGGGGCTCGGGAATCGTTTTCAGAGTCTGCCATCCGCACGTCTGCGATTATCGCGAAAAACCTGCGGGATCGTTGGTCCGAGCACCAGGCTGGAACCTTTCCGATCCCGAGGGGAACTCCGTTGCGTGTCCCGACGAGGCGCGATTCATCGCTTCTAGGGCGATTGCCGGACGGCGACTGGCGCCAACGCCCGCTGAAATAATTCGCGTACGGTGGCTCACACCGAAACAGTTCCCGACCCTTTGTGGAAATCTCCGCGGTCAGGCGCGGACGACGCGGGTGCCGGCGAAGCGATCGTGGAGCCCGCGATGATCGCGGTCGACGATTGCCGGAACGAAGCCGAGGCCGGCGGGGACCGCGAGGAGTACCCACATGACCGTGCGAATGAACGCGCGCCCGAGATCGAGCGGCGCCGATGACTCACTGGCCACGACGCGAATGCCGGCCGCCATCTTGCCGAGCGTCTGACCGCCGGCGGTAAACGCGACCAGGTAGCCACCGTTCTGGACGAAGAGGAATGCGATGAGCGGCCCCTTTGGCAGGAGGTCGAGATCGGAAAGCGTGAGGCCGCAGATCTGTACGGTGAAGTACACCACCAACGCATCGATCGCCGCCAGGAGCGCGAGGTCGATGACGACCGCGGCCAGTCGAGCAGCGACGGGTGCATCCGCGCCCGCGTCATGTTCCGACAGGACTTCGGCGTCGGGGCCAACGGCGATTGCACGGGCCGGAGCAACGGCGACGTCGCTCTCGAGCGCGAGGTCGAACGTCGGCGGGCGAGGCGTCTCGGTGCGGGCGCGCGCCGCATCCGGCGTCGAGCGCCGCACGGCCAGCGGCGCCCGAGGCGGCGAGGCCCGCTTGATCAGCGGCTCGTCGTCCGGGATCGGCGGTCCGAACAACGGCAGTTCGACCTCCACCGCACTGCGGGACGGCGCTGCGGCCCGGTCGGAACGTCCCGCGCGATCGACCTCGGCGCCGACATCCGTCATCCGCGGGGGGAGCGGTGCAGCGGCGGAGTCGATGAGCGCGAGATCGTCGAGCGGACTGGGCGTGTTGTGGTCGTTGCGGCGGAGGGGCAGGTCCGGCGTCGGCGGCGCCGAGGTCAGCGAAAAGTCATATCCACAATTGCGGCACCGTCGAACGTCCTCGAACCCGAGGTACCCGCATTTGGGGCACTTCATGGATTGCGTCGTTCACCTTTCTCCGTCCACCGCCGCGGTGACGGAGGACAGCGTCAGCAGCTGGCGCTGGATGTCGCCGCGCAGGCGATCGGCCTCGGCTTTCTGCGGATCAGTCGAACGGACCTCGTCGAGCCACGTGAGCGCCTCGTGCAGGTGTCCTCCGGCGGCGAGCCCGCGGGCGCGCGCCAGCGTTTCCTCGCCTCGGCGCGGGAGCGTCAGCGTGATCTCGCGCGCCACCGGCAGCGCCGCGCGCGCGGCGGGCGGATCGACGCGGCCGAGCGTGCGCGCCATGTCGACGAGCGCATTCCAGTCGACGCGCCTGCTCCACGTGGCGTATCCGCCGACGCTGAGCGCGACGAGGGCGAGCAGGGACGCGACCACCATTCCGCCCACAGAGGCCGTTCGCGGCGCGGCGACCTGCCCGCGGCGCCGCAGCGCGCCGGCGGGCGGGGTCGCGGTCGCTTGAACGGGGGCCTCGAGCCGGTTCAACCGTTCCAGGACGGCGAGCGCCTCTTCGGCGGGCGCACCCGCCTCGATCGCCGCCTGCAGCAGCCGCCGCGCTTCGTCAGCTTCGCCACGATGAAAGGCGGCGACCCCGTTCTGCAGCAGCTCCTCTGATTCCCGCTGCCGCTCGGCGAGCGCGCTGCGCGCGCGCTCGATGTAGGCACGCGCCCGGGCGTGGCTGCGATCGAGGAACAGCGCGCGCGTCCAGACGTTGATCGCGAGCTCGTAGCGCGCCGCGAAGTAGTGATCGAGGCCGAGGAGCAGCAGTTGCTCGATTTTGGCGTCGCGATCCTGCGCCGACTCGACGTCGAGCGTGCGGGTGCCGTCGGTGCGGAGCGGATCGGACATAAACAGGACGAAGCCGCGCGCGATTATAACAGCTTGATTGGCGGAAGTACAGCGGTGCGCGCTAGAATCGACGCCCGTTCCATGCTGATCGAGTGCATTCCCAACGTCAGCGAAGGACGGCGCTCGGAGGTCGTCACCACGATGGCCGACGCCATCCGCGCGGTGCCCGCCGTCCGGCTGCTCGATTTCTCCTCCGATCCGTCGCACAACCGCTCCGTGTTCACACTCGTCGGCGACGCCGGCGGCGTCGAAGCGGCTGTGCTGGCTCTCTTCGAGCGCGCGCTCGCGACCATCGATCTGCGTACGCACATAGGCGAGCATCCGCGGCTCGGCGCCATCGACGTGGTGCCCTTCGTTCCCATCGAAGGCGCGACGATGGCCGACTGCGTCGCGCTCGCGAAACGGGTCGGCGCGACGGTCGCCGAACGATTCCAGATCCCGGTCTATCTCTACGAAGAGGCCTCGACGAATCCGGCGCGCAGGAATCTGGAGGACATCCGGCGCGGCGAGTTCGAAGGGCTGAGCGCGAAGATGTCGTCACCGGAGTGGGCGCCCGACTTCGGCCCGGCGGTGCCGCATCCCACGGCCGGCGCCACAGTGATCGGCGCGCGGATGCCGCTCATCGCCTACAACATCAATCTCGCGACCAACCGTCTCGACGTCGCGAAGAAGATCGCCGCCGCGATCCGGCACAGCAGCGGCGGGTTCCGGTTCGTCAAGGCGGCCGGTTTCGCGCTCGACGACCGCGGCATCGTGCAGGTGTCGATGAACCTGACCAACTACGAGAAGACGCCGATCTTCCGCGTCTTCGAAGCAGTCAAGCGAGAAGCAGCGCGGCACGGCGTGCAGGTGCTCGAAAGCGAAATCGTCGGCCTGGTCCCGTCCGCCGCGCTGCACGCGGCTGCGGAGTACTACCTTCAGATCGAACGCTTCACGGCGGACCAGGTCCTCGAGAACAAGCTCCGAACCTCGAACCCGGAGCCTGGAACCTAGAACCTCGAACCTGGAGCCTGGAACCCAGAACCTCGAACCGAGAACCCTAGAACCGAGAACCTCGGATTCTCAGACCTGTTCGGGCTCTTCGTCGACGCGACGCGACGGCGCGATGCCGAACGCTTTCATCTTGCGATACAGGTTGCTGCGTTCGACGCCGAGGACCTCGGCCGTGCGTGACATGTTGCCCTGCTGCTCGGCGAGCGTCCGGAGAATGAGGTCGCGCTCGAACTGATCGCGCGCTTCGTGGAGCGTGCGCCGCTCGCCCGACGGCTCGATCGCCGGCCGCGACAGCGCCGACGGATCGAGGAAGCTCAGGTCCGACGGCGAAATCGAATCGCCCGGCACCATGATCATCAGCCGTTCGATCACGTTGCGCAGCTCGCGGACGTTGCCGGGCCATGGATACTGCTGCAGCACGCCGCGCGCGCCGACGTCGAACCGCTTGACCCGCCGACCGTACTCGCGCGCCAGGTTGGCCATGAAGTGATCGGCGAGCAGCGGGATGTCCTCCTGGCGATCGCGCAGCGGCGGCACGAAAATCGGGATCACGTTGAGGCGGAAGTAGAGATCCTCGCGGAAGCGTCCGGCGCGAATCTCGGCCTGGAGATCCTTGTTGGTCGCCGCGAGGACACGGGCGTCGACCTTGATGCGCGTCGTGCCGCCGACCGCCTCCATCGTCTGCTCCTGCAGCACGCGCAGGACCTTGGCCTGCGTCTTCAGGCTCATGTCCCCGATCTCGTCGAGGAAGATGGTGCCGCCGTCGGCCACTTCGAACTTGCCGCGCCGGTCGGCGACCGCGCCGGTGAAGGCGCCGCGGACATGGCCGAACAGCTCGCTCTCGATCAGCTCCTCCGGGATCGCGGCGCAGTTGACCTCGACGAAGGACCCGGTCCGGCGGCGGCTGAGCGCGTGAATGGTGCGGGCGACCAGTTCCTTGCCGGTCCCGTTCTCGCCGTAGATCAGCACCCGGCCGTTGGTCGGCGCCGCCATCGCGACCTGCTCGCGCAGCTGCCGCATCGCGTAGCTCTCGCCGACCATCGTCTGCGTGCGATCGACGCGGGCGCGCAGCGCGCGGTTCTCGGCCTCGAGGTGGCGCTGGTGCAGCGCGTTGCGGATCACCAGGACGGTCTTGTCGAGCGACAGCGGCTTCTCGACGAAGTCGAACGCGCCCATCTTGATCGCGCGCACCGCCGACTCGATGTTGCCGTGGCCGGAGATCAGCACGATCTGCGCGTCGACCTGACGTTCGCGCAGCCGCGCCAGCGTCGCCAGACCGTCCATCCCCGGCAGCCAGACGTCGAGCACGATCAGGTCGTAGGCGGCGCGGGTCAGCCGCTCGAGGCATTCCTCGCCGCTCGACACTGCCTCGACGTCGTACCCCTCGTCGCGCAGCACCCCGCTCAGGGCGCTGCGGACCCCGGGTTCGTCGTCAACGATGAGGATCGATGGCTTCACTGGAATCCACTCAGCAGGGCAACTCGATGGTAAACCGGGTGCCATGCGGCGGGTTGTCGCCGACGTCGATGCTGCCGCCGTGCTCGGCGATGATCCGCCGCACGATCGCGAGCCCGAGCCCGCTGCCGCGCCGCTTGGTGGAGTAGTACGGCAGGAACAGCTTCTCGCGCTCGCCGGCCGGGATCCCCGGACCGTTGTCGGCGACGATCACCCGCACCACGCTGTTCGACGCGTCGAGCTGGGTCTCGACGACGATCTGCCCGCGCCGCTCCGTCGCTTCGATCGCGTTGTCCACCAGGTTGATGATCACGCGGCGGATCTGCTCCATGTCCAGCCGGACCAGCGGCATACCGGGCGCGAACCGCTGCTCGATCCGCACGTCGGCGAAAATGCCGTTGTAGAGCGCGATCGTGTCGGTAATGAGCTGCGGCAGCTCGGTCGGCACGGTCCGCGGCGACGGCATCCGCGCGAACTGCGAGAACTCGTCGACCAGCCCCTTCAGCGACTCGACTTCGCCGACGATGGTCTGCGTGCACTCGTCGACGAGCGCCCTGGCCTGCGGCACGGCGCCGGCGAAGTGCCGCCGCATCCGCTCCGCGGACAGCTGGATGGGCGTGAGCGGGTTCTTGATCTCGTGCGCCAGCCGGCGCGCCACTTCCCGCCACGCCGCCACCTTCTGGGCGCGGATGAGCGGCGTCACGTCGTCGAGCACCAGCACCACGCCTTCCGGCGCGCCGCTGTCGCCGACCAGCGCGGTCGCGACGGCGGCGAGATGCAGATCCTGGCCGTCGCGCGCCATCGCGATGTCGTGCGCCGTCGGCTCGGTGCGGCCGCGGCCGACGCCGGTCACCAGCGCGGCGAGCGGCTGCAGATCGGTGCGATCGAAGACCGACAGCGCCGGCTGGCCGACGACCGATCGGTCGAGCGACAGCAGGCGGCAGGCGGCGCTGTTGACGGTGGTGATCGCGCCGGCCGCGTCGATCGACACGACACCGGTCGCGATGCGCTCGAGGATCGTCTCGATGTAGCGGCGGCGGGCCTCGACCTCGAGGTGCTTGCGCTCGAGGGCGATGGTGCCGCGATCGAGCTTGCGTTTGCTGGCGGCGAGCTCGCTGGCCATCGAGTTGAACGCCTCGACGAGCGATCCGAACTCGTCGTTGCTCTGCGGCTCGATGCGCTGATCCAGCCGTCCCGCGCCGATTTCCTTGGCGGCGGCGGCGAGCAGCACCACCGGCCGGGTGATCCGCTTCGCCAGATACGATCCCATCCAGATCGCGCCGAACAGAATCAGCAGCGTGACCATGAGGAAGAACGAGAGGTACACGCCCGTGAGGGGCCGCTTCAGCACGCGCAGCTGGTTGTAGTCCTCGAACGCCTTGGTCATGCGCCGCGACCGGGCCGCCATGTCGCCGGTCAGGTACGCGGTTACCACGACGACGCCCGCCGTCTTTCCGTCCTTGCCTCGAATGATCGCCGCCGCGTGGAGCAGATCGCCCGCCGCGCCGAGACTCTCGATGGAGCGCGTTTCGGTCGCGCCGGCGGCGACTTGCGCCGCGAGCCGATCGACCGCGGCGCGGTTGTGCGCGGCCGGCAGCGTCGGCGCCGCGACGTCGACGACCGGCTCCAGCGTCGGCAGTGATCCGGCCGACGCCGTCACCCGGTAGACCTCCGCCATGTGCACGCGCTGCGACGTGACATCCGGCGCGAGGACGTCGCGGATCGGTCCGACGCCGGCGTTCCTGAGATCGACGGCGGCGAGCGCGCGCGCGAAGCGATTCGCGTGATCGCTGGCGACCAGCTGCTGCTCGCGGTAGTAGTCGGCGGCAATCTGATTCGCCGACGACAGGATCTCCGCCATCGGGGCGTTGAACCAGCGGTCGATGTTGCCGCGGATCAGTTCGCTGCCGACGAGGAGCACGAGCCCGGTGGGCGCGAGCGTCAACCCGAGCAGGAGCGCGACGAGGTTCGATCGGAATCGCGCAAACGGCAGCGCCCGCCGCCGCTCGACAACGACCTTGACGATGTTCCGCGCGAGCACGAACACCAGCGCGGCGAGCATCGTGAGGTCGGCGGCCGTCAGCCCGTAGAGGACGACCTCACTGAGGAAGTCGGGCGAGAAGCGGGACGTGCCGCTGGCGATCGCCAGCAACGCCGCCAGCACGACCACCAGCGCAACGATGCCGACGAGAATCAGCCGCGGGTTGTCGCGGAACGGCCGACGCGGCGGAGGAGCCGCCGGAGCCGGCCCGCCGCTTCGTCGCGGCGTAAGCGAAGTGACGGTCGCTGGTGCCACCGCCCTCATTCCTTCGGGTTGAGCAGTTCCTTCAATTCGTTCGCAAACTCGTTGATGTCGCGGAAATGACGATACACCGACGCGAACCGGACGTACGCGACTTTATCGAGGCGCTTGAGCTCCTCCATCACGAACGAGCCGATCTCGGCGGTCGCGATTTCCTTCTCGGGGCGCTCCTGGAGGGTCGCCTCCACCCGGTCGGCCACGGCTTCCAGGGCGGCGACGCTCACCGGCCGCTTCTCGCAGGCCTTCAGGAGGCCGGCGATCAACTTCGGCCGCTCGAACCGTTCGCGCGTGCCGTCCTTCTTCACCACCATGTAGGGGATCTCGTCGATCCGCTCGTAGCTGGTGAAGCGCTTACCGCAGCCGAGGCACTCGCGCCGCCGCCGGATTACTTCGCCTTCCTTCGATTCGCGCGAGTCGACGACCTTGTCGCCGAGATGCGCACAATAGGGGCACTTCATGGGCTTACGCGGGCGACTGCGGCTGCGGCTCGGAGGCCAGCCGCCGCATCGAGCCGACGTTCAGGCCGGCCTGCGCGGCGAAGACCAGCCCGAGCAGCAGGACGGGAACCTGCGTGAACAGATGGACGACGATCGCGGCCGCGACGGCAGCCTCGTCCGGCGCGTGGAACAGCGCGGTCGCCGCGTAGCGGAACGCGGCGTGAAATCCGCCGACGCCGCCAGGCGTCGGCACGGCGACGCCAATCGCGAGCAGCTGGATCATCGGGAACGTGCCGGTGAACGGAATGGCGAGATCGAAGGCAACCGCGCCAGCCCAGATGCCGGCGGCAATGCACAGCCACAGCGGCAGCGACCAGAGCAGGGCGATGAACAGACGCGCCGGGCGTCGCACCGCGCCAAGGCCGAGCGCGAAACGCTCGACGACTGCGCCGAGCCGCGTCGCCATCGACGGGACCACACGCGCCAGCCGCTCAGCGAGTTTGCGGAGGCGCTCGGGGTCGCGCGCCAGCAGGGCCAGGATTGTAAAGCTCCCGACGGCGGCCGCGACGCCGAACGCCGCGATGCGCTGCAGCCAGGCGAATGCCGCCGGATTCTCGACGCGCAAGTCTCGGCCGAAGATGAAGACGTACGACGCGAAGAGCGACAGGACCGTGATGATGTCGAGCACCCGTTCGAGAATGATGGTCGCAAAGGCCCCGGTTGCGGTCATCGCGTGATGGTGTGATTCCTGACGCGCGAGGAAGTACGGGCGAATGACCTCGCCCGCACGGGCCGGCAGCACGCTGCTGGCGGCAAATCCGACGACCGTGGCGCGAAAGGCATTGCCGAAGCTCGTCGCTCCGAGCGGCTCGAGCAGGTACTGCCAGCGGTACGCGCGAATCGCCACGTTCACCGGCATCGTCGCCAGTGAGAACAGCAG
The DNA here is from genome assembly GCA_035259385.1 of Vicinamibacterales bacterium. GTDB lineage: Bacteria > Acidobacteriota > Vicinamibacteria > Vicinamibacterales > CAVVIG01 > QHWK01. The sequence continues at coordinate 26,547 of DATFWL010000108.1, forward strand.
CCACTCCGGCCGCGCGCGCACGATGTCGGCGCCCACCCGCCAGAGATCGACGTTGCGCAGAAAGAGAGCCAGCAGCGCGACTGCCGCTGCCACAACGGTGATCGCGCGGAAAGGGATTCGCATGCAGAGTTGAGCGTCCCCTACTATACCGCGGGCACTACATGTTGTTGTTGTCAGGCATCTCGTACCCCTTGTAAGATGCGGGCTCGCCTTTCCGTCTGCAGAGGATTTTGTTGCCGCTCGCCTCGCCGGTTCTCCACACTACGCTTGCCGACCGCCGCCCCGATCGCCAAGGCAAGGTCCGCGACATCTATACCTTTGGCGACCGACTGCTCATCGTCGCGAGCGATCGCATCTCGGCATTCGACTACGTGCTCGGCTCGGGCATTCCCGACAAGGGGAAGGTGCTCACGCAGATCTCGGCGTTCTGGTTCAACCACACCCGATCGATTGTCGCGAATCACCTGCTGTCGACCGAGGCGACCTCGTTCCCGGGCGAGGCACGACGCGCCGCCGAGCTGTTGAGCGGCCGATCGATGCTGGTGCGCCGCACCGAGCCGCTTCCGATCGAGTGCGTCGCGCGCGGCTATCTGTCGGGCTCGGGCTGGAAGGACTATCTCGCGACCGGACAGGTGTGCGGCCATGCCCTGCCGGCGGGGCTGCGCGAATCGGACCGTCTGCCTCGGCCGATCTTCACGCCGGCGACGAAAGCGGCGAGCGGCCACGACATCAACATCACCGAAAAGCAGGCGGCCGACCTGGTCGGCAAACGCGTGCTCGAGCGCGTCCGCGATCTCACGCTGCGGCTGTACGCGGCGGGATCGGCGCACGCCGAGTCGCGCGGCATCATCGTCGCGGACACGAAGTTCGAGTTCGGCCTGCTGCCGCTCGAAGACGACGACAACCGGCGCGTGGAAGATCGCGTGATCCTGATCGACGAAGTGCTCACGCCGGATTCATCCCGTTTCTGGCCGGCCGACGGCTACAGGCCCGGCGGCCCCCAACCCAGCTTCGACAAGCAGTTCGTGCGCGATTACCTCGAACGCATCAACTGGAACAAGCAGCCGCCCGTGCCGTCCCTGCCCGCCGATGTCGTCGCGAAGACGCGCGAGAAATATGTCGAAGCGTACCGCCGGCTCACCGGACGGGAGCTCGAATGATCGCCGATCGGCTCGAGCGGCTCATCGAGGAGATGGTCGACAAGGGCGTGCGGTTCGACGACGCGGTCCGCGAGTTCGAGAAGCGGTTCATCGTCCGCGTCCTCGGGAAGGAAGACGGCAGCCTCACCAGGACCGCGGACGTCCTCGGCATCCACCGCAACACGCTCACCCGCAAGATGGGCGAGTACAAGATCAAGCGGAGGGCCGGATAGGCCTGGTCGGGCGGGTCAGGCAGGTCGGGCGGGTCTGGCTGGTCGGACAGGTCCGGCGATCAGACCGATTGAGCGGCGTCGTTTCTTCGACAGACGGGTAACCAGGTCGCAAATTCCCATCAACGTTTTGCGGTGAATCGCGGAAATCTCCTATGTTCTGACACCGTCTGGCCGTCCGACCCGCTCGACCCGCCTGCCCTGCCCGACCTGTTGGCACTCCCCCGTTGACACTGCCAATCGAGCGCATATAATTGGCAGTCGCCCTCGTTGAGTGCTAACCAACAGAGGGCGGCACCTTACTTCAGCCACGGAGCGAACGCATGAACGTC
>DATFWL010000109.1:0-2587 GCA_035259385.1 Vicinamibacterales bacterium
TCCGGCTTCGCGGTCAAGACGTTCCAGTCAGCGACGGAGTTTCTCTCGTGCCTTTCCGCCGAGACGCATGGATGCCTCATCGCGGATTTGTCGGACTTGGACGGAGTGGAGTTGCAAGAAGCACTGGTCAAGGCCGGCAATGTAATACCCGTGATCTTCCTCACGGGCAACGGCGACATCCCGAGCGCCGTTCGCGCGATGCGCCGGGGCGCGGAGGACTTTCTCTGCAAGCCAGCCCCGGAGGCTGAGTTGCTGGACGCCGTGAAACGCGCCCTGGCTCGCGAGGCCCACGAACATGCCGAGCGGACCCGCTTGCGCGAGCTGCGCGCGCGGTTCGCCACACTCACACCACGCGACTGCGAGGTGCTCTCCCACGTTCTTACTGGCCAGTTGAACAAGCAAATCGCCCGCGACCTCGGCATCGATGAGCGCTCGGTCAAGCGGCACCGCACGAGCATCATGAGCAGGTTGCACGTTCATTCCGTAGCAGAGCTGACGCATCTCGTCCACGCAGCGCGTGTGGATCAGCTGGATGGATGGCAGGTATCACCAGTCCCGAACGGGACTCTACCCGGACCAGTCCGGGCTCGGTAATCTACCTTCATCGGTAATCTGCCTTCAGAAGCCGAGGCGCACCGTCCGCAACATCTCCGTCGCCACCGTCAGGCTCGGGGTGTCGACTCTGATCGGCGTTGACATCGGCCAGGGGAAAGGAAGAGCAGCGGGAAGAACCCGACACAATCCATCGGTCGAGGGAATCACAGCCACCGGAAGTTAACCAGAATTACAAGCAGGAGAGTTCAATGTCAGTTCAAAATCCGAAGGAACTGTTCGTCCAGTTGCTCAGCGGTCTCCGGAACGGCGCAGAGCGCAGTGCAAAGGTCTATCAGGAAATTGGCAAGATGGCCGAGGATCGGGACGTGAAAGAGGCCCTCGAAGCTCGGGCTTTCGTCTCAGAGAAAGTCCTTGCCACGCTCGACCAGTGCTTCAAGCTCATCGGCGAACAGCCCGTGAAGGTCACCTCCCGCCTCCATGACATTCTCGTGGAGGATTTTCGCAAGGAGCTGGCCGAGATACAAAACCCAGTTGCAAAGCAGCTGTTCGTCCTGGCAAAGGTCATCCACCTGACCCATCTTCGCATCGCAGAGTACGTAGCGCTGGTCGCGGCAGCCGATATCACTGGCCACCATGGTGTCGCCGTGCTGCTCGAGAGCTGTCTGGCGGACAAGCTCGCGTTTGTCGAACGGACGCGGCGCATGATTCGGCTCGCTGTCGAGAGCAATGTGGCGAAGAGGATGAGTGAGAGAGTCGCGGCCTAGGGTGCGCCCTCGTTACGGGATGTAACGGTCGATTGACGTGAATCGAGTCGCGCCGACCCGTGCTGAGCAATTTCTCCGGGTCGGCGCGCCGGCGTCTAGCTGTTGTCGAGCGGCACGATCGCGTAGATCGGAGACGGATGGTCCGAAAACACCATCCATCCTGTTCCGGTTCGTTCCGGTTCGCAGCGGCGCACTGACGATGGCGGCTGTGGTGGAGTTCGGGGTCGTCGTCGGATTCGTCTTGAGGGGTATCGCACATGCCCGATTCGTCGGTGACCCAGGAAATCTTTGGCCGGTCGTCTTGACCTTGAGTGCTCTCTAGGTGCCTTCGCAGGGGCCGCGATTCGCTGGTGGCAAGATCGCGTAGTCCGGCGCAACGCCTAATCTCGCAGGTTTTGTGAAGCGTGGCTGCGGACGTGTTGTAGCCTGATACAAGCGTGCACACGCGAACGTACCGCCCGTTCCCAGGCTATCCGCTTGCAGCGGTGATCGTCGGACGACGGCCGGCGAATCACCGCGAATTCCTCGACGAACTGAAACAACGGGCCGTCCGGTGTCACCGTTTTGAACCGCACCACGAGATTTGGCAGCGCTGACGACCGAACGGCAAGAGCCCTACGCAATACTCTCCGGCGCGCATGCCTTCCCGACACGGTGGACCTGCGTCACAAGGCGACGAGGTAAGCCTCGAATGCTCGTAATCGCTGCTGGGATTCTAGGATTTACCGGCATCGTACTGCTGGCCGCGCTGCTCATCGTCGGAATTGAGGCAGCGTCTGAGTTGGTTCGTGATTTGAAGCGCGATCCTGGGCTGAAGATCGCCCTTTGGGCTATGGCTGCCGTGGCAGGGCTGTATGTGCTTGAGCGTCTGGCGCAGTTCGTTTACTGGCTTCTGGGCTCATAATCGCCGCCATGTGCATGATCTCGAGCGTTCGCTCGACAACCCGATGCTGAGGACTCGATCCATTGGCGTGGAAGAAGACCGAGCATCTGGCAGTCACCCACGTGCTCTCAGGATCTGAATCCGTCTGCTGCCTGAGACTGCCGCTCAGGGCGTCGAAGAGTCGGTGACCGGACACGCCGAGTTCATCAACCCCAATAACGGGAACCGTGTCCGCTACTCAGTAAACGCGATCCGGCACCGTGACGGCTCCGTGTCGGGCGAGGTCGAGGCGCACCTCGTAACCCCGGCGGGCGACATCACGAGCGGACATGGAACGGTTATCTGCTTCACGCTCGTTGGCAACATCGCACGGATCGGCGGGATC
>DATFWL010000110.1:0-23812 GCA_035259385.1 Vicinamibacterales bacterium
AGTCGGGCGGGTCAGGCAGGTCGGGCAGGTCGGGCAGGTCGGGTGGGTCAGGCAGGTCCGGCAGGTCGGGCGGGTCAGGCAGGTCGGGCAGGTCGGGCAGGTCGAGCGACGTTTCAGTGTAGCGACCGTACGGGTCAGGACAACTAGCAGCGGAATCGTCCCCAACCACAAAGGAGAGATCTGATGGACACGAGATACGTGCGCCTCGCCATGCTCGGTGTCGGGCTCGCGGGCGCCATGGTGCTGTTGTCAGGTGACGTGCTGGTGAAGGCTCAGGAAGCGAACCGCGCCGAGGACGCAGCCGTCAGGCTGGCGGGGCGGAAGATTCACGTCGACAAGAGCACTGGAAAGCTCCGTGAGCTGTCGCAGCAGGAAGCGCGCGAGCTGGTGGCGACGCTGACGGCGATGACCACGCGCAGCGAGCGCACGGCCGAGGCGCCCGGCGGCGCCGCGCTCGTTCAGTTGAACGGGTTCGATCATGTGCTGGTCGGCCGGCCCAACGCCGATGGCACGACCGACGTGGAATGCGTCAGCTCCGTGGACGCCGCCGTGTCCTTCCTCGCTCAGCAGCCCAAGTCGAACGGGCAGGAGTAGCGCCATGACGATCTCCGCCACCCGCATCGTTCCGCTGGCGCTCGCCGGCGCGCTCCTCCTCGCGATGCCGGCGCGTTCTGCCGCCAGCGCGCACATCACCGTCGTCAACGCCGACGGACCGAACGAAGGCTTCAACGATCCGACGCCGGCGGCGCCGGTCGGCGGCAATCCCGGCACCACCAAAGGCCAGCAGCGGCTGATCGCGTTTCAGTTCGCCGCCGACCTGTGGGGCGCATCGCTCGACAGCAACATCGACATCCAGATTCAGGCGAGCTTCGATCCGCTCGGCGCGAACGTCCTCGGCGCGGCGGGCGCGGCCTTCAGCATCCGCAATTTCAACAACCTGGCGGCGGCCGGCTTCCCGGGCGGCGACCCGAACACGAACTATCACATCGCGCTCGCCGACAAGCGCGCCGGCTTCGACCTGCTGACGGCCTTTGGATTGACTGCGGCCACGCCGGAAATCTTCGCGCAGTTCAGCAGCGACTTCGATTTCTATCTCGGCCTCGACAACAACCACGGCACGAAGAACGATCTCGTCGTCGTGCTGCTGCATGAATTCGGCCATGGGCTCGGTTTCTCGAGCTTCATGAGCCGCACCACCGGCAACACGCCGGCCGGCCTCACCGATCCGTTCCTCAACAACGCGCTCGACGGGTCGACCAATACTCCGCTGTCGGCGCTGCTCGCGTCGACGCCGGCGGCCCGGCTCGCGGCGATTCAGAAAGTGGATCAGATCGTCTGGACCGGCGCGAACGTCGCCGCCGCAGTTCCGGCCACGCTGCTGTTCGGCCGCCCCGAACTCGATGCGCCGACGCTTCCGAGCATCGACGGAACCCGCTATGGGACGGCGTCGTTCGGTCCGCCCGTTCCGGCGACCGGCATCACCGGCAACGTCGTCCTCGCACAGGACGGCGTCGGCGTGTCGACCGACGCGTGCGAGCCGCTGACCGCGGCGAGCGCCGCCGCGGTGCACGGCAACATCGCGCTCGTCGATCGCGGCACCTGCGGGTTCACGGTGAAGGTCAAGACCGCCCAGGACGCCGGCGCGATCGCCGTGCTGGTTGCCGACAACGTGTCGGACAATCCGCCGGGCGGTCTCGGCGGCGCCGATCCGACGATCACGATCAGTTCGGTACGCATCCTGCTGGCGACCGGCAACGCGATCAAGACGGCGCTCGCCAGCGGACCGCTGACGGTGACGATCGGCAAAAACCAGGCGCGCCGCGCCGGCACCGATCTGCAGGATCGTCCTCAGCTCTACGCGAGCACGCCGATCGCGCCCGGTTCGACGCTCAACCACTGGGATCCGATCGCGTTCCGGAACCTGCTGATGGAGCCGGCGATCAACCCCGATCTCACGCACAACCTGATCGCGCCGTTCGACACCACGCTGGCCGAGATGCACGACATGGGCTGGTTCACCGACGCCGACCTGAATGGCAAAGAGGACGCGACGGTGATCGTCAATGGCTGCGACACCCGCGTGCCCGACGAGTTCATCGGCAACGGCGCGCTGCTCGCCGATCAGGCGCGGGTCTGGTTCCGCCAGTGCGCCGCCACGACGTCGAGTCCGAAGGCGTTCGAAAACTGCGTGGACGACCTGGCGAAGGACGCGCACGCCGCCGGCATCATCACCGGCAAGCAGAGCAGTCACGTGCGCCAGTGCGCGCAGGTGAAAGGAAAGAAAGGCACGTAGTCGGGCCTCGGGCAAGGGGCCCGGTCGGCGCCGGGCCCGCCCACTCCTCAGAGGGCGGCGAGCAGTTCGGCGCGCGTCACCGTCGACGGGCCGAACTTGCCGACGACGATGCCGGCGGCGTAATTCGCGAGCACCGCGGCGTCGATCATCGTCGCGCCGGCGGCGAGCCCGAGCGCGAGCGTCGCGACGACCGTGTCGCCGGCGCCAGTGACGTCGGAGACGGCGCGCGCGACCGCCGGAATCGATTCTTCCGCCTGCGGCGACGACAGCCACATGCCGTGCTCGCCGCGCGTGATTAGCACCGCCTCGCACTGCGCCCGCGCACGAAAGGCGTGCGCCGCCTCGCGGGCATCGTCCTCGCTGCGGATGCGGATGTGCGTCGCCGCTTCCGCTTCGTGATGGTTCGGCGTGACCAGCGTCGCGCCAGCGTAGCAGGCGAGGTGCGGAATCTTCGGATCGATGACCAGCGGCGCGCGACGCGCGGCGGCGAGCAGCGCTTCGATCGCCGACCTCGTAATCGCGCCCTTCAGGTAGTCGGACACCAGCAGCGCCTTCGCGTCGCCGGCATGGCGCGACACCGCATCGGCGATGGTCCGCTCCACGTCGCCGGCTGCATCGGTGTCGCGCTCGTAGTCGACGCGCGCGACCTGCTGGTTGCGCTCCGTGACGACGCGCACCTTCTCGGTCGTCGGCCGGCTGCGATCGACGACCAGGCCGTCGGCGCTCATGCCGGCAGCGGCCAGCTGCGCGCGCAGCGTCGCGGCGGCGGCATCGTCGCCGACGATCCCGACCAGCGAGACGCGCGCGCCGAGAGCCGACAGGTTGTGCGCGACGTTGGCGGCGCCGCCGAGCCTCGCGTATTCCGACTCGAAGCGCACGATCGGGACAGGCGCTTCCGGCGAGATCCGCGTCACGCGGCCGACGATGAAGCGATCGAGCATGACGTCGCCGACGACCAGCACCGGGACGCCGTCGAACTGCTGCACGAGATCACGCGCGCGGGCGGCGAAGGCGTTGGTCACAGACTTCGCATCAGCGGCGAGTGGCGGAGCACAGGTCAGGCGGCAGCCTGCGTCGTGTGACCGGGGACGTGCGACCGGTGACTGTCCACCGCTGCGGGAAGCGTCGCGACGATCAGGAAGAGCATGAGGACTTCGGAGTCGCCGAAGTTGTACTCGAACAGCCCGGCGGTGAGGAGCGCGATCAACGCGGCGAGCGCCGCGGCGGCGAGGAACCGCTGCGAGCCGGACCTGAACCGCTGCTGAAGATCCTCGCAGAGCGCGACGATGAACCACAGCCACAGCGCGAGCGCCGGCAGGCCGCGCTCGGCGGCAATCTGCAGCGGGTTGTTGTGCAGGTGCGGGTTCACCTTGTTGACCGCATCGTCGCCGCGATAGTCCGCGTATCGCTTCTCCACCATGTTCGGGCCGACGCCGGTGAGCGGGTGAGCGGCGATCATGCGCTCGCCCTCGTGCACCATGGCGAGCCGGTCGATGCGCGTCGGGTCCTTGTTGTCGAACATGGACACGAATCGTTTGGTGATCATGCCGGGCGCGAGGGCAAAGAAGATCGCCGCGACAATCGGCAGCACCGCGAACAGGCGGAAGTCCTTCAGTGCGAACAGCAGCGCCGCCGCGGCGCAGACGCCCACCCACGCGCTGCGCGTGGACGTCAGCGTCACGGCGACGGCCAGCGCGGGCAGGACGAGTGCCGCCCAGGTCCGGTCCCGTGAATCGAACAGCAGCCGCGCGACGGCGATCGCGATCACCGTCATCAGGAGGCCGGAATAGGTCATGTAGTGACCGAGCGTCCCCTGCGGCCGCTGGCTCAGCTGGTCGAAATGCAGGATGCCGTACTGGATCACCCCAAACGCGGCGCTGACCGCGGCACAACTGAGGACGACGGTGATCAGAGTCCGGGCCTGCTGCGCGTTGACGAGCCGGTACACCGCCGGCACCAGCAGGAACAGCACGAGTTGCTTGCAGTCGACGAAGCTGGTGCGCGGATCCGACGAGAACCCGGCCGACACCAGCGTCGCCGCGGCGTAGGCGGCGAGCGGCCAGAAGAAGCGCGGCGCCGTGAAGGCCTCCCGCCGCACGACCAGGCTCGCCACCCAGCAGATGAGCGCGATCGTGAGCAGCATCTGCGCGATCGCGATCGAGAACTGCAGCGCCCCGGCCACGCCGATGAGCGCGATGGCGCCGACGTGCTCGAGGCTGTCGCCGGCCATCGGCTGCGGATGCTCGAGCGCAATCGCGTCTGTCACAGGGACAGTCTAGATCACTGTCAATGGCTGATGGCTAATGGCATATGGTCCATGGACCATGAACTCATCTGCCCTTAGCCATCAGCCATCAGCCATCAGCCATGTCTGGCGCGAGCGCGCGAGAGCGGGCGAGCGCTCGCCGCGCAGCGTGTGCGACTCGCGGCGCATCGATCGACGTAAGGCACCGGAAATCGCCGGGCGTGCAGACGCGCTGGTCGCACGGACGGCACGGCAATTCGCCGGCGTCCACTGATTCGGTGGGGTGCCGCGGATCGCGCCACGGCGCGGAGCGTGCCGGCAGCGTCGGGCCATACAACCCGACGATCGGGACGCTCGTCGTCGCGGCTACGTGGAGCGGACCGCTGTCGCCGCCGATGTACAGTGCGGCGCGGCCGACGAGCGCGCGAAGCTCCGCGAGCGAAAACTCGCCGCATGACACGACTCGATCTCCGCGCGCCGATCCCAGGCGCGCGCGGGCGTCGGCGATGACGCGCGCGGCAGCGTCCTGCTCGGATGGTCCCGAGGTGACGACAATGCGCCTGTGCTCGTCCTCCCCTGCGAGCGCCGTGATGAGCTCCACGAAGTGCGCCGCAGGCCACCGTCGGAACGGGTTGCCGGCGCTGACGTGCACCACGACGATGGCCTCGCGTGTCGCGACCCCGGCGCGCAAGAGACGGTCGTCCACAGCGGCCGTCGTGTCGGCATCGATGGACATTTCCAATGGATACGCCACGCGGTCGGGCGGGGCGATGCCCAGCGGCGCCAGCAGATCCCACTGGTTTTCGACCGAATGCCGCGCGCGCAGCTCGCGCGGCCGCGCGCAGCGGCGTGTGTACATCCAGCTGCGCCCAGCAATCTCATAGCCGATGCGCACTGGCGCGCCGCTGAGCCAGGTGAGCAGCGACGCCCGGGGTCCGCCGTGGAAGTCGATGGCGAGATCGTACCGCTCGGCGCGCAGTTTCCGGCCGAGCCCGAGGTCGCGCAGGAACCCGCCGACGCCGCTCACACGTGGCGCAACGACCACCCGGTCCAGGTTCGGATTGTGCGCGACGATCGGCGCTGCGGCGGGCTCGACGATATAGGTGAGGTGCGCCTCCGGGAATCGGACCCGCAGTGCCCTGATGGCAGGAGTCGTGAAGACGACGTCTCCGATTTCGCGGAGACGGACGAGCAGAATCCGTTGCAGCTTAGTCCTTCTCGATCGTCGCTTCGTCGATGAGCATCACCGGAATGTCATCTTTAATCGGGTAGACACGGTGGCAGGTTGCGCACTTCAGTGCAGTTCCGTTCTTGACGAGCGCGACGGGCGTCTTACAGTTCGGGCACGCGAGAATCTCGAGCAGCTCGGGGTCGACCGCCATGCAGCGACTATATGACACCTTTTCCGCTTTTTGTGGAACAATTCCAGGGATGAAGCTCGCCGCAGTCTGCGCCGCCGTCGTCAGCATCTCGATCCCGCTCGCGGCCGAACAGGCGCGAGGATCGCGGCCGCAGGCGGCTGCCGCGACGTCGCCCGACAAGATCGCCGAAGCCTACAACCAGTTTCTGCTCGGCCACCGGCTCGAAGACCAGGACGACGAGGCGGGCGCGATCGCGGCGTACAAGCGGGCGATGGAGCTCGACCCGAACGCGGCCGACATCCCCGCGGAGCTCGCGTCGGTCTACCTGCGGCAGAACAAGGCGCAGGAAGCGATGAGCGCCGCCGAGCAGGCGTTGAAGATCCAGCCGGCGAACCGCGAAGGCAACCGGGTGGTGGGAACGGTCTATGCCGCGATGTCCGAAGCGGCGCGCGAGACGTCGCGCGGCCGCAGCACCGCGGCCGGCGCCGACGAGAATCTCGCGAAGGCCATTCACCATCTGGAGATTGCCGCTGACAAGTCGGGCGGCGAAGCCGATCCGAACGTGCGCGCGACGCTGGCGCGCCTCTACGTGCGCGCCGGCAGCTATGACAAGGCGATCCCCCTGCTCACCGAGCTCGTGGATCAGGAGCCGAGCTGGCAGGATGGTCCGTCGATGCTCGCAGAGGCGTACGCCGGCGCCGGCCGGACTGCCGAGGCGGTCACCTGGCTCGAAGAACGCACGGCGGCAGATCCGCGCATGCTGCCGACGCTCGCCGATTTCTACGAGCGGGAGAAGCGGTACTCGGATGCCGCGGCGATCTACGCGCGGCTGCTCGAGCGCAACCCGCGGAGCAGCGAGCTGAAGACCCGCTACGCCGCCGCCCTGCTGAACGCCGGCGGGCGCGACAACATCACCAAGGCGCGCGACACGCTCACCGCCCTCGTCGGCACCCGCGGTAACGAGCCGCGGCCGATGTATCTGCTGTCGCAGGCGCAGCGGCGCCTCGGCGAGTTCAAGGAATCGGAAGCGACGGCGCGGCGGGTCATCGCGCTCAACCGCAACAGTCCGTGGGGCTATTACGCGCTTGCCGAGGCGCTGGAAGGCCGGCACGCGTATCAGGCGGTGATCGACGAGCTCGGACCGATCGTGGCCGAATTCAAAGGCAAGACCGGCGATCAGTCGTTTGACGTCAGCATCCTGCTGCCGCACCTCGGCTTCGCCTACCAGGAGCTGGGGCAGAACGACAAGGCGATCGCGACCTTCGAGGAAGCGCGCAGGCAGTCGCCGGACGATCCGGCCGTCGCCTCGTACCTCATCGAGGCGAACCTCGCCGCGAAGAAGTACAACGCCGCCGCCGACGTTGCGAAAGCGGCGCTCGTGCAGAACCCGGACGACCTCCGGCTCACCCGGCTGCAGGCGCAGGCCCTCCGCCACACCGGCAAGGCCGATCAGGGGATTGCCCTGCTCGAGAACGCGCTGAAAGCGCACGGCGACGATCCGCTGGCCTACATCTCGCTCGCGCAGTTGTATTCCGACGTGGACCGCGGGCCGCAGGCGATCAAAGTGCTGCAGGACGCGCAGGCCAGATTCCCGCAGGACGATTCGATCGCGTTCGAGCTCGGCACCGTCTACGACAAACAGAAGAAGTTCGCCGAGGCGGAAGCAGCGTTTCGATCGGTGCTGTCGCGCGATCCCGAGAACGCGATCGCGCTCAACTATCTGGGCTACATGCTCGCCGAGCGCGGCGAGCGGCTCGACGAGTCGGTGAACTACCTGCAGAAAGCACTGCAGATCGAGCCGGACAACGGTTCCTATCTGGACAGCCTGGGCTGGGCCTACTTCAAATCCGACAAGCTCGATCTCGCCGAAGCCAACCTGAAACGCGCCGCCGATCAACTGCGCACCAATTCAGTGATTCAGGATCATTACGGCGACGTGCTCGCCAGGCTCGGCCGCTACGACGAAGCGATCGTCGCCTACACGCGGGCGCTGAACGGCGACGGCGACTCCATCGACAAGGGCGATATCGACAAGAAGATCAAGGCCGCGAAGCAGAAGCTGCCCAAGCGTTGAGAGTTGCCACGAAGGCACGAAGTAGCCTCCTCGTGTGTCTCGCGATCGGCGCGGCGGCCTGCGCGCCGCGGCTCACCAAGCTCCCTTCCGGCCGCGGCACGCCGTCACCCGACTTCGCTCAGGCGCTCGTCGATGCCCGGGCGGCGTGCGAGCGCGTGCAGTCGCTGACCGCTGAAATCGCAGTGACCGGATCGGTCGCCGGGCAGCGGACGCGCGCACACCTCGTCGCCGGGTTTGCGCCGGCGGCAGGCCGCATCGAGGCCGTCGCGCCGTTCGGTGCGCCGCTGTTCATCTTCGTCGCGTCGGGAGCCGACGGCACGCTGTACTTTCCTCGTGAAGACCGCGTCGTCGAGCACGGCAGACCGGCGGAACTGCTCGAAGCGGTCGCCGGCGTCCCGCTCGCCTCCCGCGATCTGCTGCGAACGATGACCGGATGTGCGATCCCGGAGCCGCTCGGGAGCGCCCAGGCGATCGGTGAGAACTGGCGCACGTCAGCCGGAGAGGGTGGTGCGAAGATTTACCTGCGTCGCGAGACATCGTCGGCGCCGTGGCGGCTCGTCGCGGTCTTCCATCCCGGTGCGGGAGCGCAGTGGAGCTGGCGCGCTGACTACGACGCGTTTCAAAACGGCCTGCCCACGGTGATTCGCCTGGTCAGCGCGGAGCGCGATCGATTCAACATTCAACTGATGCTGTCGCAGATCGAAACCAACGTGCCGCTCGGGCCGGACACGTTTCGAGTCGAGGTGCCGAGCACCGCCGAGCGGATCGGCGTCGAGCAGCTGCGGCGGTCGGGCAGTGTCGCGCCCGCGAAGACCCGCAGCCGCTAGGACATGCGCGTCCGCGCGTTTGCGAAAATCAACCTGTCGCTGCGGGTGCTCGGCCGGCGCGACGACGGGTTTCACGAGCTGCGGACGATCTTCCAGTCCATCTCGCTCCACGACACGCTGACGATCGAACGGAGGCGCGGCCCGTTTCGCCTGACGTGCGACGATCCACGTTGTCCGGGCGATCGGCGCAATCTGATCTGGCTGGCGGCGGATCGCATGTGGAGGGCAGCGCGCCGGCGCGGCATGCCGCGCGATCTCGCCATCGATCTGCGGAAGCGCATTCCGATCAGCGGCGGGCTGGGCGGCGGCAGCAGCGACGCGGCCGCGGCGATCCGCGCGTTCGCGCGGATGTGGCGCGTGGACGACCGGCGGGCTCGCGCGATCGGCCGCGAACTGGGCGCCGATGTCCCGTACTTCTTCGAGGGCGGCACGGTGCTCGGGCTCGAACGCGGCGACCTGCTGTTTCCGCTGATTGATCGTCCCTCCGCATGGGTCGTCCTGGTGCTTCCGCGTTTCGGTGTGAGCACCAGGGAGGCGTTCTCGTGGTGGGATGAGGCGCGAAGGGCGAGAGGCGCCGGGCGCCCTGAAAAGGGGCGGCTGCCACGGGGCGATGACTCCTCGCGCGAAATCATCAACGATCTCGAAGTGGTCGTCTCGCGCCGTCATCCGGAGCTTGCGCGGATCGTCATGCGTCTGCGCGCCGCCGGCGCCTCACATGCTGCGATGACCGGCAGCGGCTCAACCGTATTCGGCCTGTTCGGCTCGAAGCACGCCGCCGGGCGCGCGGCGCGCGCGGTCGCGTCGCCCTCGGAGGCCGTGCTCGTCACGACGACGCTCGGGCGGTCTCGCTACCAGAGGCTTGCGGCTATCTGACCCCATCGGATACACTTACCGTTTGCGCAGCGTGGTTTCGGCCGCACCTTAAGTCAGCTTCTCCTAATTCACGAACGTTAGGCGCGGGACACTGATGGGGCGTGGCCAAGCGGTAAGGCGCGGGACTTTGGATCCCGTATTCGAAGGTTCGAATCCTTCCGCCCCAGCCAACTCACGAGGGCTGTCGCCGTGGCCCTCCGGAGGAGCATCTCGACGTTTGCTTATGGGTGACCCCTTCATGGCAACCGGGTTCGGCGAATTGAAGGTGTTTTCCGGAAGCGCTCACCCTGAGCTGACTCGAGAGATTGCGGCGTTTCTGGGCGTGCAGCTTGGCCAGGCGCGGCTGCGGCGGTTTCCGGATTCAGAGGTCTCGTTCCAGATCGACGAGAACATCCGCGGCACGGACGTGTTCATCGTCCAGCCGACGTGTAATCCGGTCGATCAGCACCTCGTCGAGATGTTGATCATGATCGATGCGTTTCGCCGCTCGTCGGCGGCGCGCATCACGGCGGTGCTGCCGTATTACGGCTACGCGCGCCAGGATCGCAAGGACAAGCCACGGGTGCCGATTTCGGCGAAGCTGGTCGCCAACGTGCTGAGCGCGGCCGGCACGAACCGCGTGCTGACGATGGATCTGCACAAGGCGCAGATTCAGGGGTTCTTTGACATACCGGTGGACCATCTGTTCGCCGCGCCGGTGATCATCGACTACCTGGCGCGTCTGAGTTATTCGAACCTGACGATGGTGTCGCCGGACGCGGGCGGCGCCGAGCGAGCGCGCGCATATGCGAAGCGCCTGGACGCGGAACTCGCGGTCATCGACAAGCGCCGCACCGACGACGGCACCGCGGAGGTGATGAACGTGATCGGCGACGTCGAGGGCCGTACCTGCATTCTGCAGGACGACATCATCGACACCGCCGGCACGATCACCAAGGGCGCGACGGCGCTCAAGGCGAACGGCGCCTCGCGGGTGATCGCCTGCGCCGTGCACGGCGTGCTGTCGGGGCCGGCGATCGACCGGATCGAGAAATCGCCGATCGACAAGCTGATCGTGACCAACACGATCCCGCTGTCGGCGGCCGGCCTGGCGTCGAACAAGATCGTCGTGCTGTCGGTGGCGCGACTGCTGGGACAGGCGATCAAGTCGATTCATGAGGAGACGTCGGTCTCTTCGCTGTTTGTGTAGGGGCTGGGGGCTAGCTGAACGGGCAGAAGGTGTTGACGGTTCGAGGGCAGCGAGCCCCGAGCCCCGAGCCTCGAGCCCCGACGGCGTCAGAGGACGACATGGAAGCAATACTCGAAGCAGAGGCACGAGACACGTTCGGCAAGAACGAAGCGCGGCGGACGCGGCGGGAAGGCAAAGTGCCGGCGGTCCTGTACGGTGGTGACGGGGCGACCGCCACGCCAATCACGGTGGCGCCGAAGGCGCTGCTCCGGATCCTCCACTCGGAAGCGGGGCAGAACACGCTGATCTCGCTGAAGCTCGCCGGCAGTGGCGACACTCGTGTCCTCGTCAAGGACTTCCAGCTCGATCCGATCACCCACGAGGTGCTGCACGCCGACTTCTATCGCGTCGCAATGGACCAGCTGCTGCAGGTGACGATCCCGGTGCAGGTGACCGGCGAGCCGAAGGGCGTGAAGCAGCAGGGCGGCATCCTCGAGC
The DNA here is from genome assembly GCA_035259385.1 of Vicinamibacterales bacterium. Taxonomy (GTDB): domain Bacteria; phylum Acidobacteriota; class Vicinamibacteria; order Vicinamibacterales; family CAVVIG01; genus QHWK01. The sequence continues at coordinate 11,340 of DATFWL010000110.1, forward strand.
ACATCCGCCGTGAGATCGAGATCGAATGCCTGCCGGCCGACATCCCCGAGAGCATCGTCGTGGACGTCAGCGAGCTGATGCTCCATCAGGGCATCCGGGTGCGGGACATCGCGACCAACCCGAAGTGGAAGCCGCTCAGCGACGCCGATCTGATGCTCGTTCACGTGATCATGCCGAAGGCGGAGGAGGCTCCGGCACCGGCCGAGGCGGCCGTTGCGGCGCCGGCGGCGCCGGCCGAGCCCGAACTGATCAAGAAGGGCAAGAAGGAAGAAGAAGAAGGCGAGAAGAAAGAGGAGAAGAAGAAATAAAGCTGGTCGCCGGGCTCGGCAACCCGGGCCCGAAGTACAGGGGCACGCGCCACAACGTCGGCTTCGAAGTAGTCGACGAGCTGGCGCGGCGGGCCGCGATCACGTTCGAGTCAGCGCCCGCCGAGGCGCTGATCGCGAAATGGCGCGCCGCCGAGGCGCTGCTCGTCAAGCCGCTCACGTTCATGAACCTCAGCGGCCAGGCGATTGGCGAGCTGCTGCGGTACTTCAAGATCGACGTCGCCGATCTCCTCGTCGTCGTCGATGAAGCGCAGCTGCCGCTCGGCAGGCTGCGCGCGCGGGCGCGCGGATCGGCAGGCGGCCACAACGGGTTGAAGTCGGTGATCGCGCACCTGGGCGAGGAGTTCTCGCGGCTTCGCGTCGGCGTCGGTCGCGGCGACGGGCAACGGGATCTCGCGGACCACGTGCTGGCGCGGTTCGACAGTCAGGAGGCTGCGGAAGTGGAGCGCATGACGTTGCGCGCCGCCGACGCGGCAGAGATGTTCATCACGTCGGGGATCGCGGCGGTGATGAACGGGTTCAACGGCGGCGATCCGGCAACAACCGAATAGCGTCGATTGCGGTCGACGCATACCTTGCCACCCGACGTGGTGGCCGCAGATCACGGCGATCGTGTCCGGCTTCAGCGGACCGTGATCGGCGTCCAGAAGGAGCAACTGCATGGCAAGTCGACAGTACGAGCTCGTCTACATCCTTCCGCCCGACAGCACCGAACAGCAGGTCGCCGAGCTGCACGCGCAGATCGAGGCGGTCGTGTCGCGCATGCACGGGCAGATCGAGAAGACCGACAACTGGGGACGCAAGCGTCTCGCCTACGAGATTGGCCGCCACAAGGAAGGCCTCTACGTCCTCGACGTGATCAACGGCACCGGCGAGCTGATGAAGGAGCTGGATCGCCGGCTGAAGGTCGTCGATCAGGTGGTCCGGCACATGATCGTCCGCGTGGACGAGGAGAAGAAGGTCGTCGAGCGGACGCAGACCAAGCGCCGCACGGAGTCGGAACGCCGCCGCGTCAAGCGCGGCCTGCCGCCGCAGCGGCAGCCCGGCGAAGGCCGGCAGTCGGGCGACGTGGATGAAACCGAGGACGACCGCTTCGACGGGGTGGAGGTGTAAATGCCTTTCGGACAATCACGCTCGGGCGGCCGCGGCCGCGGCGGCGACAAGAAGCCGGGCGACAAGGAAAAGGGTCAGCGCCGGACGCTGTTCCGCCGGCGCAAGGTCTGCAAGTTCTGCGCGGACAAGATCGACGACATCAACTACAAGGACGTGAAGCTGATTTCGCCGTTCGTCCCCGAGCGCGGCAAGATCCTGCCGCGCCGGATCTCCGGCACCTGTGCGATGCACCAGCGCAAGCTGCAGACGGCGATCAAGCGCGCGCGGCAGATCGCGCTCATCCCGTACGTGACGGATTAACTTCGAGGTCGATATGGAAGTGATTTTGAGAGAGCACGTCGACAACCTCGGGCGTCGCGGCGAAATCGTGAAGGTCGCCGACGGCTACGCGCGCAACTATCTGCTGCCGCGCAAGCTCGCGCTGCTGGCGACCGAGGGCAACAAGAAGCAGATCGAGCGCGAGCGCGTGCGGTTCGAAGCGAAGGAGCTCGAGGAGAAGAACGTCGCCGAGGCAGTCGGCGAACGCCTGAAGAGCGTCGAGGTCGAGATCGCGCGCAAGGTCGGCGAGACCGAGGTGCTCTACGGGTCGGTCACCACCGGCGACATCGCCGACGCCCTTGCCGCGAAGGGCTTCGATCTGGACAAGCGCAAGCTGCACCTGCAGGAGCCGATCAAGAAACTGGGCGAGTTCGAGGTGCCGGTGAAGCTCCATCGCGAGGTGACGACCAACGTCAAAGTGCGCGTCGTCGCTGAAGGCGCCGAGAAGAAGAATTAAGAATCCGGAACGGGCAGCTCGCAATCGGAGTTTGGGGCGCTTCCCAGACTCCGATTTTTTCTGTACAGTCCCTCGCTTCCCGCACATCGATGCCCGACGTCGTCACGGCTGAACGCACGCTTCCGCACAACCTCGAAGCCGAACGCTCGGTCCTCGGCGCCATCCTGCTTCACAACGACGCGTTCAACCTCGCCGCCGAAGTCATCGACTCGCACGATTTCTTCCGCGACGCGCACCGCCGCATCTTCGACAAGATGATCAAGCTCGCCGATCGCGGCGAGGCGATCGATCTGGTGACGCTGAAGGAGGAGCTCGCCCGCTCGTCGGAGCTCGACGAAGTCGGCGGCCCCGCGTACATCGCCGCGCTGGTCGACGGCGTGCCGCGGTCGACCAACGTCGAGCACTACGCGCGAATCATCAAGGAGAAGGCGACGCTCCGCGACCTGATCTTCTCGGCGAACAAGATTCTCGCCAACGCCTACGAGGGCGGCGAGGAAGCCGACGTCATCCTCGATCAGGCCAAGCACGCGATCTTCGCGATCGCCGACCACAAGGTCCGTGATGGCTTCGTCTCGCTGCGCGATCTCGCGGAGACCAGCCTCGACACGCTCGAGAAGCTGCACGCGCGTAAGGAACTCGTCACCGGCGTGCCGACCGGCTTCACCGATCTCGACGAGATGACCTCGGGCCTGCAGCCCTCCGATCTGGTGATCGTCGCCGCGCGTCCGTCGATGGGGAAGACCAGCCTGGTGCTCAACATGGCCCAGCACGTCGGGACGAAGACCGACATGACGGTCGGCGTCTTCAGCCTCGAGATGTCGAAGGAACAGCTGTTCCTGCGCATGTTGACCGCCGAGGCGCGGATCGACGCGCACCGGCTGCGCGGCGGATTCCTCGGCGAGCGCGACTGGGGGAAGCTGTCGCAGGCGATCGGCACGCTCAGCGACGCGAAGATCTTCATCGACGACACGCCCTCGATCGGCGTCCTGGAAATGCGCGCGAAATGCCGCCGCCTCGCTGCCGAGCACGGCCTGCACCTGGTGATCGTCGACTACGTGCAGCTGATGCAGGGCCGCGGCCGGTTCGAGAACCGGACGCTGGAGCTCGCGTCGATCTCGCGCTCGTTGAAAGGCCTCGCGAAGGAGCTGCAGGTGCCGATCGTGGTGCTGTCGCAGCTCAGTCGCGCGCCGGAATCGCGTTCCGACCACCGCCCGCAGCTGTCAGACCTCCGCGAATCCGGCGCGCTCGAACAGGACGCGGACGTCGTCGTCTTCATCTACCGGGAAGACATGTACGCGGACAAGGGCCAGCCGCCGACCGATGCGCAGGGCGTGGCCGAGCTGATCATCGCCAAGCAGCGCAACGGCCCCACCGGCATCGTCAAGCTCGCATTCATCCGCGAGTACACGCGCTTCGAGAACCTCGCCGTCGGCGCGTGAGCGCGAAGCAACCACAGAGTCCGCAGAGAACGCGGAATTTTGATCAAGGTTCTCCGCGCACTCTGCGTCTGCTTTCTCCAGGGGGATCGGTTGCGCAGCATATGATGCGTCTGTGATTCGGCCCACTGTCGCCCGCGTCGATCTCGACGCCCTCAAATCGAACTACCGCAGCATCGTCGAACACGTCGCGCGCGAGCGGCCGGCACGGCCGCCGCGAACGATCGCCGTCGTGAAGGCGAACGCCTATGGACACGGCGCGCCGCAGGTCGCCCGCGCGCTCGAATACGCCGGCGCCGACCTGCTCGCCTGCGCAGACATCGAGGAAGGACACGCGCTGCGCGCGGCGGGCGTTCGCGCCGAGATTCTCGTGTTCGGTGCGCTCAGCGTCAGCGGTCTCGACGGCCTGTTCGACTGTCGTCTGACGCCGACGATCTCGACCCCTGGCGCGGCGCGCGCGGTGCAGGCCGCGGCGGCGCGCTACCGGCAGACGCTGCGTTATCACCTGAAGCTCGATACCGGCATGAACCGGCTCGGATTCCGCGCCGACAACCTCCGCCGGACGCTGCCTGAGCTGCTCGCCAGCCCGAACCTCGAGCTGGCAGCGGTGTACACGCACTTCGCGACCGCAGACGATCCAGAGTCGCCGTTGTTCGGCGATCAGCGCGCACGATTCGAACGGGCGCTCCACGTAGTCGGCGAGCTGGCGCCAGCCGCAGCGGCCCGTGAGGCCTCGGGCGGATCCACGCGGCAGGACCGCCTGCCATATATCCATGCCGCCAACAGCGCGGCGCTGCTGCGCGATTCGCGCGTGTGGTACGACCGCGTGCGCCCCGGCCTGCTGCTGTACGGCGTCGTGCCGCCGCCGCTCGCGTCCACGATCGCGCTGACGCCGATCATGACGCTCACCAGCCGCGTCGTCGCGGTGAAAGGCGTGCGCGTCGGAGAAGGCGTCGGCTACGGCGTGAAGTTTCACGCCGAGCGGCCGACCACCATTGCCATTGTGCCGGCCGGCTACGCCGATGGCCTCGACCTGCGGCTCGCCGGGCGCGGCGCGGTGCTGATCCGCGGCCGTCGCGCCCCGATTGTGGGTTCGGTCTGCATGGACATGCTGATGGCGGACGTGAGCGGTCTCGACGTCTCACCTGGTGACGACGTCGTGATCATCGGTTCGCAGGACCGCGATCGCATCGACGTGCGCGAGATGGCTGCTCAAATCGGTACGATCCCGTACGAGATCCTGTGCAGGATCGGATCGCGCATCGAACGGGTCTATATTTAGAGCAGGTTGCAAAATAGCTCGCTCGCGGGTGGCCGCGAACGGGGGCGCCCCGCCGGGCGCGGAGCCGTGGGCCGTGACCAGTGCTTTTCTGGCGAGCACCCGGTGGGGCTGTTCGCGGACAGGACCCGCCTTGAGCTAATTTTGCAACGCACTCTTAAGCTGGTGCCCGGAATTGAGCTCGTAGGGCGTAACTCGCTCTGTTTTGCAGGGACGCGCTGAACTCCATGGCCAGATCGCCGAAGCCGGTGTACGTCTGCCAGGAATGCGGATCGCAGTCGCCGAAATGGCTCGGCCGCTGCGGCGATTGCGGCGCCTGGAACTCGTACGTCGAGGAGCGGCCGCAGCCGCAGGAGGGCAGCGTTGACGCCGCCGCTGCCGCAGGACATCGGTACGCGCTTGCTGGCGCGAGCGGTTCGGCGCGGCTGTACGCAGAGATCGAGATCGCGCAGCATGCGCGGCTCACGACGGGGATCGACGAATTCGATCGGGTCCTCGGCGGTGGCGTCGTGCCCGGTTCGCTCGTGCTGCTGGGCGGCGAGCCGGGAATCGGCAAGTCCACGCTGCTGCTCCAGGCGGCCGCGAACATGGCGCAAGGTGGGCCCGTTCTCTATGCCTCCGGCGAAGAATCGGAGCATCAGATCAAGACGCGCGGCGAGCGCCTGAGCGTCGGCAAGGCGCCGCTGTACCTGCTGGCGGAAACGTGCCTCGAGCGGATTCTCGAAGAGATCGCCCGCATCCGGCCGGCGCTGGTCGTCGTCGATTCCGTTCAAACGGTTTTCTCGCTCAAGTTTCAATCCGCACCCGGCAGCATCGGGCAGGTGCGCGAAGCCGCGACGCAGCTGCTCTTCACGGCGAAAGGGCAGAACATCCCGACGTTTCTCGTCGGACACGTGACGAAGGACGGAAGCCTGGCCGGGCCCAAAGCGCTCGAGCACGTCGTCGACACCGTGCTCTATTTCGAAGGGGAGCGACATCACTCGCATCGCGTCGTCCGCGCGGTCAAGAACCGGTTTGGCGCGGTCAGCGAGCTCGGCGTGTTCGAGATGACGTCTGCGGGCCTGCGGCCGGTACCGAATCCCTCGAAGATGTTCCTGGCCGAACGGCCGACCAATGCGCCCGGATCGGCAGTGCTCTGTTCGCTGGAGGGGTCGCGTCCGATCCTCGTTGAAGTGCAGGCGCTCGTCAGCTCGAGCACTTACGGCACGGCGCGGCGAATGGCGAGCGGTATCGATTCGAATCGGCTGTCATTGCTGCTCGCGGTCCTGGAGAAGCGCGCTGGCCTCAATCTGATCGGCGACGACGTGTTCGTGAACGTCGCCGGCGGGATGACGGTAGACGAGCCGGCCTCGGACCTGGGGGTCCTTGCCGCTATTTCGTCCAGCGTCAGGAATCGCGTCATCCCGGCGACAACTGCGATGTTCGGCGAAGTCGGTCTGGCCGGCGAGGTCCGAGGGATCGCGCAAGCGAACCTGCGCGTCCGCGAGGCGGCGCAGATGGGTTTCCGCCATTGCATCATGCCGGAAGCCAACATCGAACCGAACGCGCGCGCCGAAGGGGACTGTCAGCTGATTGGCGTCCGGACCGTCGGCGAGGCCCTCGACGCCCTGCTCGCCTAAGTCCGTAAAGCTTCCCACAGCAGCGGGTTCTCCTGTTGTATGCGATTGTCTTCGCGTGGTCCCGGTGATATGGTTGGCCTCGAACGTTGAGCCGCCAGGCGTTCTCGTTCCCTTTTCTTAGCGAGGCGGGCGCTCTTCTCGGGGGCTTCCCCAATGGCCTGGTTCACGCTCGCGCGAGTGTTGTTCATCGTCACCGTCGCCTACGCCGCGGCGATTCTCGAACCCTTCAGCGGCGGAATTCCCGCCAACGTCGCGCTGGCCCTTGGGCTAGCGGTGTTGGTGGTCTTCTTCGAAACCCGGCTGCGCGACATCCCGATCACGCGCGTCCTCGGCGCGCTGATCGGGTGCGCGATCGGCCTCGCCATCGCCCACGGGATCGTCACGGGCCTGTTCTGGGCGGACAACGGCAATCGGCGCGTGGAGTTTCTCCATAGCTTCACCCTGATCGTGCTCCCTTATCTCGGGCTGGTCCTCGGAGGCAAGCACGGCGAGTGGCTCGAGCCGGCGCGTCTGGCGAGCCTGTTCCGGGCGGCCGGACCGCAGCGCCGCTACAAGATCCTCGACACGAGCGTCATCATCGACGGCCGCATCGCCGACGTCTGCGAGACCGGGTTCATCGACGGGACGCTGGTGATCCCGCAGTTCGTGCTGAAGGAGCTGCAGCTGGTCGCCGATTCCGCCGACTCGATGAAGCGCAACCGCGGCCGCCGCGGTCTCGACATCCTGCAGAAGATCCAGAAGATGGCCGGCGTCGAGGTCTCGATCTCCGATCTCGACTTTCCCGACGTCCGCGAAGTCGATCTGAAACTGATCGAGCTCGCGCGCGCGCTCCAGGGCAAGATCGTCACCAACGATTTCAACCTGAACAAGGTCGCGCAGCTGCGCGGCGTCGACGTGCTCAACGTCAACGAGCTGGCCAACTCGCTGAAGCCGGTGGTGCTGCCCGGCGAGCTGATGAAGGTGTTCATCCTCAAGGAAGGCAAGGAGTACAACCAGGGCGTCGCCTACCTCGACGACGGAACGATGGTGGTCGTCGACAACGCGCGCAAGATGATCAGCAAAACGATCGACATCGTCGTCACCAGCGTCCTGCAGACGACTGCCGGCAAGATGATCTTCGGCCGCTACATCGAGGCAGGCGCCGCAGCCGCGGCGAGCGCGCCACCCGAACGTGCGGCCCGGCCGACGCCCGTTGCTGCGGCGCCAGCCGCGCCACAACAAACGTAATTAAGAATCAAGAATTAGGAATTAAGAATTCGTGGCAACTGTGCGAAAGTCTTGGCGTATAGCGTGACACGCATTCTTAATTCCTGATTCCACATTCTTAATTGCTCAGAGTGCGAATCCCCCCGTACCACTGGTGGCGAACGGTCTTCCTTCTCATCCCGGCGATTACCATCTACACCATCGTGCTGGGCGCCGCCTCGATCGTGTCGAGCCTGTTCGATCGCCGCGGATACTTCGCGCACGGATGCGCGCGAGCGTGGTCGTGGCTGATTCTGAAGACGACGGGCGTGCGCGTGACGATCGAAGGACTCGATCGCATCACGCCCGGGACGACCTACGTGTTCGTCTCGAATCATCAGAGCATCTACGACACGCCGGTGGTCTTCGCCTCACTGCCGTACCAGCTGCGCATCATCGCCAAGGAATCGCTGGCGCGGTTTCCGGTTCTCGGATGGCATCTGAAGCGCGGCGGCCATCTGTTCGTCGATCGAAGGCATCCGGACCGCGCCGGCATTCTGAGGCGATGGCGAGCGCTCGTCTCGGAAGGACTGTCGCTGATCATCTACGCGGAAGGGACGCGCAGCCCTGACGGCCACGTCGGGCGATTCAAGGCGGGCAGCTTTCTGCTCGCGATCGAAGCGGGGTTGCCGATCGTGCCCGTCGCCGTGATCGGGACGCGTCGCGTGATGCCGAAAGGGCGGCTGCGGACGGAGCCCGCCGCCGTGACACTCGTCGTCCACGATCCGATTCAACCGCCCGCGATTGAAGCGCCGACCGCACACGATGCGAAGGCGCTCGCCGATCGCGCGCACGCGATCGTGTCGGCGGCGGTCGAGGCGCGGCAATTCGGCCGTTCCCACGCGGATGGCGCGTCGGCGGCGCAAGCCTGACCGCGATGCCGCTGCGCGTGGGCAGCACCTTACTGCCCGGTATAATCAACGTTTGCCCACATGCACGTGACAGCCATCATCGCGGCGGGCGGACGCGGACTGCGTGTCGGCGCGTCGCAGCCGAAGCAGCTGCTCATGGTCGGAGGACGGCCGATCCTCGAGCGCAGCGTCACGGCGTTCGTGTCGCACCCGGCGATCGACGCGGTCGTGGTTGCGCTGCCCGCGGAGCTCGTCGACGCGCCGCCAGCCTACCTTCGGTCGGCTGAGCTCCTTTCGCCATCGCTCGAATCGACCACGGTGCAAAAGGCCAGTGCGCCGCAGCCACGGCAGAAGCCAGTGCGGCTTGTCTCCGGAGGTGAGCGGCGGCAGGATTCGGTTGCGAACGCCTTTCGGGCTGCGGACGCGAAGAGCGACGTGATCGTGATTCACGATGCGGCCAGGCCGTTTGCGAGCGCTGATTTGATCGCGCGTACGATCGCCGTCGCGGCAGAAGGCGGGGCGGCGCTGGCGGCGGTGCCGGCGCGCGACACGGTCAAACGCGCCAGTGCCCATGCGACCAGCCGCGCGTTGACGGACCAGGGTGCGGTCCTCGTCGGCTCCCGCCGGACCGTGATCGACACGCTGCCGCGCGACACGATTTACCTCGCGCAGACACCGCAGGCGTTTCGCCGTGATGTGCTCGCCGCCGCGCTCGCCGTCGCGAGCGACGCGACCGACGAGGCAACCCTCGCGGAGCAGGCCGGGCACGTCGTGCACATCGTCGACGGAGAAACCACGAACATCAAGATCACCACCGCCGAGGATCTGCAGATTGCCGAGGCGATCGCGCGCTCGATCGACGGCACCAAGCCCGCGCGCACCGGCCGCGCCGGCGCCGGCTACGATCTGCACCGGCTCGTCGAGGGACGCGCGCTCGTCATCGGCGGCGTCGCGATACCATCGGAGCGCGGCGCGCTGGGACATTCCGACGCCGACGTCGTCTGCCACGCAATCACCGACGCGATTCTCGGCGCTGCGTGCCTTGGCGACATCGGCCGCCACTTCCCCGATACCGACACGCGCTGGAAGGGCGTGTCGAGCATCGATTTGCTGCAGCGCGCCGCTGCGCTCGTGGCCGCGCAGGGCCTTCAGGTCGGCAACGTCGACGTGACGGTGATTCTGGAGCGGCCGAAGATCAAGGATCACATCGACGCGATGCGCGCGCGGGTGGCGGCGGCGCTCGGGGTCGGAATCGAGCGCGTCAGCATCAAGGGAAAGACGAACGAAGGGATGGACGCGATCGGGCGCGGCGACGCGATCGCCGCCCATGCCATCGCATTGGTCCGCAGCGCATGAGAGTCAGGTTCGCACCGAGTCCGACCGGGAAGCTGCACGTCGGCAATGCGCGTACCGCGCTCTTCAACTGGCTGCTCGCGCGCGGCCAGGGCGGCAGGTTCGTCTTGCGGATCGAGGACACGGACGCCGAGCGATCGACGCGTGAGTCGGAAGCCGCGATCACCCGCGACCTGAGCTGGCTGGGCCTCGACTGGGACGAGGGTCCCGACGTCGACGGTCCGCATGGTCCGTACCGGCAATCGGAGCGGCTGCATCTCTACGCGTCGTACGCCGCCGAGCTGCTGGCTGCGGACAAGGCGTATCACTGCTTCTGTTCGACCGCGCAGCTCGAGGCCGAGCGTCAGGAGGCCCTGGCGACCGGACGCCCGGCCCACTACGCCGGCACCTGCCGCCGGCTGTCGAAGGCGCAGGCCGCCGCGCGGATGGCCGCTGGCGAGCGTCCGGCGATCCGCTTTCGCGTGCCCCACGAGCACGACGTCGTCTTCACCGACGCGGTCCGCGGCGAGGTGCGCTTTCAAAGCGAGGTCATCGGCGATCCCGTGATCGTCCGCGCCGACGGCCACCCCGCCTACAACTACGCGGTCGTCGTCGACGATGCGTTGATGGAGATCACGCATGTGATCCGCGGAGAGGATCACATCTCGAACACGCCCCGCCAGCTGCTGTTGTACGAGGCGCTCGGGTTTACGCCGCCGATCTTCGCCCACCTGTCGATGGTGATGGGTCCGGATCACGCGCCCTTGTCCAAGCGCCACGGCGCGACGTCGGTCGGCGAGTTCCGCGCCAGGGGGTACCTACCGGAGGCCCTGGTCAACTACCTCGCCCTGATCGGCTGGTCTCCGGGCGGGAACGACGAGCTGCTGCCGATCGACGAGCTTGCCCGGCGCTTTTCGCTCGACCATGTCGGGCACAGCGCGGGCGTGTTCGACGAAGAAAAGCTGGCCTGGGCGAACCGGCACTATCTCAAGATCGCCAATCCGCGGCGGCTCGCGGAGCTGGCCGTGCCGTACTTCGTGGGAAACGGCGCGATGATGTCGCCGAACGCGCGCGGCCTCGACTTTCTCGCTGCCTCGATGGCGATGGCAAGCGCATCGGTCGATCGGCTCGACCAGGTGCCGGCGCGCCTCGCGTTTCTCTTCGACTACGATGCCGAGCGAACGCTGCGCGATGGGCAGGCCGCCGACGAGATGCGCGCACCCGACGCGCGCGCGGTGGTTGCCGCGCTCGCCGACGAACTCGCCTCCGGTCCGCGGCTCGATCGCGAAAAATTCCGCGAGGCGGCGAATCGTGTGAAGGCGCGGACAGGTCAAAAGGGTAAAGCGCTTTTTCATCCGATCCGCGTCGTGCTCACGGGCCGCAGCGAGGGACCGGAGCTCGATCTGGCGGTGCCGGCCATCGATCGCGGCGCCGAGTTGCCGCCGGACGCCGGGATGCCGAGGATTCAAGGCAACCGCGAGCGCGCCACAGCGTTCGCGCGCGCGTTGGACCAGGCGCGGCAGGACGGATAGGAGGGGATGGGACGGATAAGAGGGGTGGGGCGGTCCCTCCCATCTGTCCCAGAGCGATGCGGATCTACGGCATCAACCCGGTGAACGAGGCGCTGCGCGCCAGACGCGTGACCGCGCTGCGGGTGTCGCCGCGCGGCGACGATCGGCTGGCCGCGATCGTCCGCGCCGCCGAGCAGCAGGGGATTCCTGTCCGTCGGGCGAACGCGCACGAGCTGGATCGGTTCGCGCGCGGCGGCGCGCATCAGGGCGTCGTCGCCGACGTGCACGACGCCGTCTGCTACAACGTCGAGGATCTGATCGCTCAGGCCGCCGGTGTGCCGCTCATCGTCGTCCTCGATCAGATCGAGGATCCGCACAATGTCGGGGCAATCCTGCGGACGGTGGACGCGGCGGGCGCCGATGGCCTGGTGCGGCAGTCACGGCACGCCGCTCGCCTCGATGGCGCTGCCGCCAAGGCCTCGGCGGGCGCCGTTTCGCACGTGAAAATCGCCGAGGTCGTGAACATCGCGCGGGCGCTCGAGATCTTGAAGGAGGCGGGCGTGTGGACCGTAGGCCTCGCCGGCGACGCACCGCAGCCGTACGACGCGCTCGATCTGACCGTGCCGGTCGCGATTGTCGCGGGAGCCGAGGGGGTGGGGCTGAGGCGACTGGTCCGCGAGCGCTGCGACTGGCTGGCCTCGATCCCGATGCACGGCCATGTCCAGAGCCTCAACGTCTCAGTGGCGACGGGTATCGCGCTTTTCGAGGCGCTGCGCCAGCGCCGTTCGAAGCGTGTACAATAAAAGGTTGCCACCAGGGCCGAAGCTCGTCCATTGCCATCGCAGACAGTGGGTTGCACAGGTGGCACAGGACGTGCTAAAGTTCACCTTTTGTTCTGGCTGGCGTAGCTCAGTCCGGTAGAGCAGCTGATTTGTAATCAGCCGGTCGGGGGTTCAAATCCCTTCGCCAGCTCCATCGACCGAGAC
>DATFWL010000111.1:0-6192 GCA_035259385.1 Vicinamibacterales bacterium
ATGGCTGATGGCTATGGTTGATGGCCGATGGCAAGAGCCACATGCTTAACGCTTAGCCATAGCCATTAGCCATCAGCCATTGACAGGGACACCACTCAGTGAAACCGCGAATCGCCCTCACCGTAGGTGACCCTTCCGGCATCGGACCTGAAGTTGCGGCGAAAGCGGCGGCTGATGCGCGCGTGCTCGCGGCGTGCGAGCCGGTCGTCTACGCGCCGCCCCGCGAGTCTCACTTTGCAGCCGGTGTGCTCAGCGCCGCGGCTGGCCGCGCCGCCTACGACGTCATCGTCCGCGCCGTGGACGACGCGAAGAGCGGTGACGTCCAGGCGATCGCGACGGCGCCGATCAACAAGGAAGCGTTTCGGCTCGCCGGGCTGGAATGGAGCGGCCACACCGATCTGCTCGCGCATCTCACCGCGGCGCCCCACGTTGCGATGATGTTCCACTCCGACGCGCTGCGCGTCGTCCTGGCGACGGTGCACGTCGCGCTCGCCGACGTGCCGCGTCTGCTGACGCAATCGACGATGGAGCGGACGATCGCGCTCACCGCGCGGGAGCTGCCCCGGTTCGACAAGATCGCGCCGCGCATCGCCGTGGCCGGCCTCAACCCGCACGCCGGCGAACACGGGTTGTTCGGGCGCGAGGAGGCCGAGGTGATCGTCCCGGCGATCGAGTCGTGCCGCGCCCGCGGCATCGACGTCAGCGGTCCCTTTCCGGCCGATACGGTCTTCGTGCGCGCCCGCCGCGGCGACTTCGACGTGGTCGTCGCCTGCTACCACGATCAGGGATTGATTCCGGTGAAGCTGCTGGCGTTCGGGCAAGCGGTCAACGTGACGCTCGGCCTGCCGGTCATCAGGACCTCGGTCGACCACGGCACGGCATTCGACATCGCCGGCAAAGGCCTCGCCGATCCTGAGAGTATGATCGCAGCGGTACTGCTCGCCGCCCGGCTCGCCCGGGCGTCGTGAGGCCGCGTAGCGCGAAGGCTTTAGCCGACAGGCCGGACCGTGATCCATGTCTGAACGAACCGAACGCGAGAAGGCACAATCCAGCATCGCCGAGAACCGGAAGGCGTTCCACGACTTCCACATCCTCGACACGTTCGAGGCGGGGCTGGTACTGCTCGGCACCGAGGTGAAGGCGATCCGCGAAGGCCGCGTGAATCTGCGCGACAGCTACGCGCGGGTCGAGAACGGCGAGGTGTTCCTCTACAACGTGAACATCAGTCCGTACAGCCACCGCGGCTACGCCGACCACGCGCCGCTCCGGCAGCGCAAGCTGCTGCTGCATCGCGACGAGATCCGGAAGCTGATCGGGAAGACCGTCGAAAAAGGGATGACGCTCGTCCCGACGCGGCTGTACTTCAAGAACGGGCGCGTCAAGGTCGCGGTCGCGCTTGCGAAAGGGAAGAAGGAGTACGACAAGCGCGAGACGATCAAGCGCCGCGAGACCGATCGCGAGACCCGCGCCGCCGTCAAGTCCCGCCGCTAGCAGCTAGAATAGCGTCACGATGCCCGTTCCGCTGCTCGACCTCGAGGCGCAGTACCGCCCGCTGCGCGAGGCGATTCTCGCCGCGATCACCCGTGTCTGCGACAGCCAGCGCTTCATCATGGGACCGGAAATCGACGCGCTCGAGCGCGAGCTCGCGGCGCAGCTCGGGATCCGCCACGCCGTCGCGGTGTCCTCCGGAACCGACGCGCTGCTGCTCGCGCTGATGGCGCTCGGCGTCGGTCCCGGCGACGAAGTCGTGACGACGACCTATTCGTTCTTCGCGACGGCAGGCTGCGTCGTCCGGCTCGGCGCGACGCCGGTCCTCGTGGACATCGATCCCGCGACCTTCAACATCGATCCGTCGCAGGCGGCGGCGGCGATCACGCCGCGGACGAAAGCGATCCTGCCGGTGCATCTCTACGGCCTGGCCGCGGATCTCGATCCGATCGTGGCGGCGGCCGATCGCGCGGGTGTTCCTGTGATCGAGGACGCCGCGCAGGCGATCGGCGCGACCTACAAATCGCGTCCGCTCGGCGGGATCGGCGTGCTCGGCTGTTTCTCGTTCTTTCCCTCCAAGAACCTCGGCGCGTTCGGCGACGCGGGATTGCTCGCGACCGGCGACGACGGGCTCGCGAAGCGGGCGCGACTGCTGCGCACGCACGGCATGCAGCCGCGCTACTACCATCATCTCGTCGGCGCGAATTTCCGGATGGACGCGGTGCAGGCGGCAGTGCTTCGCGTGAAGGCGCCGCACCTCGACGCGTGGACCGAGGGGCGACGGCGCAACGCAGCGAGGTATCGCGGGCTGTTCCGGGAGTTGGGACTGAGCGACGTCATCGCCCTGCCGGTCGAGCCGGCAGACCGGCGGCACATCTACAACCAGTTCGTCATTCGCACGCCTGACCGCGACGGCTTGAAGCGTCATCTCGACGAGCAGGGCATCGGCAACGAAATCTACTATCCGGTGCCCTTTCATCTGCAGCCGTGTTTCGCGAACCTCGGCTACCACCGCGGCGCCTTTCCGCACGCCGAGCGCGCCGCCGCCGAGACGCTCGCGATTCCGATCTACGGCGAGCTCACCGAAGCGCAGCAGCGAACCGTCGTCTCCGCGATCGCGCAGTTCGTTCACCGCAGCGTGGGAGCCGTCCAATGATCCGCAGCCAGCCGGCATCGGCGGCGGCCGCCCGGCCGAGCCGCCTGCCGAACCTGACGACGCAGATTTTCATCGGCCTGCTGCTCGGCATCGCCGTCGGCTACGTCTTTCCGTCGTTCGGCGTTGCCATCAAGCCGCTCGCCGACGTCTTCCTGCGGATGATCAAGATGATCATCGCGCCGCTGCTCTTCTCGACGCTCGTCGTCGGCATCGCCGGGACCGGCGATCTGAAGGCGATGGGGCGCATCGGGTTGAAGGCGATCGTTTACTTCGAGGTCGCCACGACGATCGCGTTGTTCCTGGGACTGCTGCTCGTCAACGTGTTCAAGCCGGGCGCCGGCATGACGCTGCCGACTGGCGCCGACACGTCGACCGCCGCAGCGATGGCACAGAGCCAGCAGCACGCCTGGGACATCCTCCTGCACATGTTTCCCACTTCGGTCATCGACTCGATGGCGCGCGGCGACATCCTGCAGGTGGTGATCTTCTCGCTGTTCTTCGGCATCGCGGTGGCCGCCATCGGCGCGAAAGGAAAGCCGGTCCTCGACGTGCTCGAAGGCACCGCGCAGGCGATGTTCAAGTTCACCGGCTACGTGATGGCGTTCGCCCCGATCGGCGTGTTTGCCGCGATTGCCGCCACCGTGGGCGGCAAAGGGCTCGCGATCCTGTTCACGCTCGGCAAGCTGGTCGCGTTGATGTACTTCGGCCTCGCGATCTTCGCGGTCCTCGTCCTCGGCGTCGTCTCGTACCTGATTCGGGTACCGTTCCTCACCTTCGTCAAGACGATCCGCGAGCCGTTCCTGATCGCCTTCACCACCGCCAGCTCGGAGGCCGCGCTGCCGAAGTCGCTCGAGGTGATGGAGCGCTTCGGCGTCCCGAAGAACATCGTCGGCTTCGTCCTGCCGACCGGCTACAGCTTCAACCTCGACGGATCCACGCTCTACCTGTCGCTGGCGAGCGTGTTCGTCGCTCAGCTCGCCGGCGTGCCGATGACGATCGGGCAGCAGCTGGTCATGATGCTGACGCTGATGCTCACCAGCAAGGGCGTCGCCGGCGTGCCGCGTGCCGCGCTGGTGGTGCTCGCGGCGACGCTGACGCAGTTCGGGCTGCCGCTCGAGGGGGCGGCGATTCTCCTCGGCATCGATCAGATCATGGACATGGGGCGCACTGCGGTGAACGTGATGGGTAATTGCATCGCGACCGCGGTGGTCGCGCGGTGGGAGGGTGTGCTCGACGACGCGCAGATTCGCGCCGTCGAGGCCCGCCGGTCGTCGGCGGTCGCCTGATGCGCGTCGTCGTTGTCGGCGCGCGCGGCCAGCTCGGCGCCGCGGTGGCGGAGGAGTGCGCGCCGCGCCACGAAACCAGCACCTTCGGCCGCACCGACCTCGACATCACCGACGAGCGCGCCGTCGTGGCGACGCTGGCGCGCCTCCGCCCTGACGCGATCGTCAACGGAATCGCGTACACCGACGTCGATGGATCCGAAGATCACCCGATCGAGGCCTTGAACGCGAACGCGTTCGCCGTGCGCGCGCTGGCTCGCGCTGCCACGGCGGCTGGCGCGGCGCTCGTGCACTACAGTACCGATTTCGTGTTCGACGGCGCCACGACCGCGCCGTACACGGAGGACGACCGCCCGAATCCGCGCAGCGTGTACGCCGCGTCGAAGCTGCTCGGCGAGTGGTTTGCCGCCGATGCGCCGCGCGCCTACGTGCTGCGCGTCGAGACCCTCTTCGGCCGCACCAGGACGGGTCCGGCGCCGCGCGGGAGCATCCCCAACATCGTCAACACGCTCGACGCCGGTGGACGTCCGAAGGTGTTCGAGGATCGGACGGTCTCGCCGACCTACCTCGCCGACGCCGCTCGCGCCACGCGCCTCCTGCTCGAGTCGTCGGCGCCGACCGGTTTGTACCATTGCGTCAACTCGGGGTACTGCACCTGGCTCGAACTGGCGCAGGCCCTGGCGCGCGGCATGGGCGGCGACGCGCTGGTCGCGAGGCTCGTCCCGGTCCGCATGGCCGACGTGACGCTGCGGGCGATCCGGCCCAGGTTCTGCGCGCTGTCGAACGCGAAGCTTCGCGCGATCGGGATCGAGATGCCGCCGTGGCAGGACGCGGTGGCGCGGTTCCTGGCCGATACCGGCTAGACGAGCCATGCGCGCCGTGCCTCGCAGTACCGTCGCTGGGCTGCTTCTGCTCGCCGTGTTGGTTGCCGGACTCTACGGCGCACGGCTCGATCACACGCCGCCGCACATGCACCGCGACGAAGCCGTGTTTGCGCTGCAGGCGATGTCGATTGCCGCCACCGGGCGCGACGTGGACGGACACCGCCTGCCGCTGTACTTCGAGATGCGCCTGCTCCAGGAGCACGTCTGGTTCCAGCCGCTGCTGGTGTACGCCACCGCCGCCGTCCTGAAAGTGCTTGCCCCGTCGCAGCCGGCGTTTCGAGCTCCGGCTGTTGCCGTCGGGACGATCGACGTGCTCCTGATGTACTTCGTCGCGGGCCGTCTCTTCCGCCGGCGGCGCTGGCAGTTCGGCGCCGCCATCCTGCTCGCGTCGACGCCCGCTCACATGCTTCACAGCCGCCTCACGATGGACTTCATCTATCCGCTGCCGTTCGTCCTCGGATGGCTGCTGTGCCTGCTCGTGTACCTCGAAGACCGACGGCCGTGGATCCTGTTTGCCGGTACGAGCCTGCTCGGCCTCGGCGTCTACAGTTACATCGCGTCGGTGATGATGATGCCGATCTGTCTCGCGCTGACGTGGCTGGCGCTCTTCACGTCGGGAGTTCGTGCGCCGCGCCCGTACGCGGTCGCGGCCGGCGGCTTCGCGTGGCCGCTCGTTGCGATCGCGGCGTGGCTGCCCTCGCACACCGCGATGGTCTGGGACACTCTCGCGCGGTATCACATCGGCGCCGGCGGCTTCGCGCCGACGGCAGTCACCGACCGGATCTCGACCTACTGGCGCTTCTTCGATCCGGCGTTCCTCTTCGTGATCGGCGGCTATACGCGGATGACCAATTCGACGCGCCTCGTCGGCGTGTTCCTCCTGCCGCTGCTCGTGCTGATTCCGCTCGGCATCGTGCAGGTATTCACCGCACGCCGAACGCCGATCGGATTGGTGATCCTGCTGGGATTCCTGCTGGCGCCCATCGCCGGCGCAATCGCCGTTCCGGCGGAGCCCTACGCGAGCGATCGCGCCCTGCCGGTGCTGGTCTTCGGTGCCCTGCTCGCGATGTTCGGGCTCGAACGGTTGCTGACCATGCCGTCGCGGCTGGCGCACGCGACGGCGGGCGTCCTGCTCGCCATCGTGCCGCTGCATTTCGCGTTCTTCCTCTGGCACTACTTCGGCGACTACCATCGTCGTGCGGCGTACTGGTTCGAGTGGGACCATCTCGGCGCGCTCCGTCAGGTGATCGCGCACGCGCCGGAGCACGATCGGCCGATCTGGTTGAGCAACGGCGACGACACGATGATGGAGGCCTACTGGCGGCTTGCCGTCGCGATACAGGACCGGGCCGATCTGCTGGGGAAGACGCGCTACTTCGAC
>DATFWL010000112.1:0-28171 GCA_035259385.1 Vicinamibacterales bacterium
CGCCTTGAAGAAGTCGAACGTCTTCTGGATCTCGAGGAGGACGTTCTCGGTCATCGCATGGAGGACCGGCGTCACCTCCTCGACCGCGACGCCGTCGACCGGCTGGCCGCGCTTGAGCTGCTCCGCGGCCTCGAACGGGAGATTCAGCTCTTTCTGTACCGCCTCGGTGTAGCTGTTGCCGCCCATCGAGATGTCGCGCGTGAACACCGACTGGTCGCCGGTGACGATGTTGATGTTGATCGCGCTGGCGCCGGCGTTGAGCAGCACGACGACCTGATCCTTCTCGAGCCCGTAGTTCACTTCGTAGGCGTTCTGCAGCGCGAAGGCGTCGACGTCGACAATCAGCGGGGTGCGGCCGGCCTGCGAGATCACACCGGTGTAGTCGGCGATCTTTTCCTTCTTCGCGGCGACGAGCAGGACGTCCATCGTGCCGCCGGAGGCCTCGCTGGTCCCGCCGTCGAGGATCTGGTAATCGATGTTGACGTCCTGGATGTCGAAGGGGATGTACTGTTCGGCCTCCCAGTAGATGGATTCCCCGAGTTCGGCCTCGGTCATCACCGGGAGGTTGATCTTCTTGACGATCACGGCGTTGCCCGAGAGCGACGCGGCGACCTCCTTGGTCTTGAACTGCTTGTTCTCGAAGACGCGCCGGATCGCATCGGCGACGGCGGCGCCGTCGATGATGGCGCCGTCGACAATGCTGTCGGGCGGCACCGGCTCGATGCCGAAGGCGACGACCTTCCACCCCTTGCCGGCGGACTTGAGCTCGACCGCCTTGACCGCGCTCGATCCGATGTCGAGGCCGACGACCGCCTTCGATTTTCCTAGACCAAACACAACCGTATGTCCTTTTCGACTTGGGCAATCGGGCAAGCGCAGTACCAGACCGGGGCATGCCGCTGACTGCCAAAAACCGCCGTAATCAACGAAATTTCGGCTTGGCGGCGTGCGGGCGCTGGCGAGGGCGATTACGGTCTCGTCAGCGTGTTACAAATGCGGGGGGCCGCCGATCGCGCAACCTCGCCGCTGAGCTTTATCGGCACGTGTGTTCTGCCTCTGCACACGGGGCGCGCGAGGCCGCGCGCTGCATTCACGCCTTGACACTCCCCAGAAACGTGCGTATGATTTGGGTTTACCGTTGTCTGGACCTGCCCGGCTGTGATCCGTCCGGCGGACATCATCTGAAAAGCGGGTCCGGGCGGGTTCCCCCTACATCGGTTTTTGCTTTCGAAAGGGCGTTGTAAGGCATGTCTACGTTCATCGCCAGCGCAGAGTCGGCTGCCGCCGCAAGCCGCTGGCACATCATCGATGCTGATGGGCAGGTGCTCGGCCGGATCGCGACTGTCGCGGCAAAGCTGCTCCAGGGGAAGAACAAGCCCACCTATACGCCGTTCATCGACACCGGCGATCACGTGGTCATCGTCAACGCGGCGAAGGTGAAGCTCACCGGGCGCAAGGAAGATCAGAAGGTCTACCGCCAGCACAGCGGTTACGAAGGCGGTCTGCGTGAAGAGCGCGCGCGGCTCGTGCGTCAGCGCAAACCGGAGAAGCTGGTGGAGGATGCGGTACACGGCATGCTGCCCAAGACCAAGATGGGCCAGGCGATGTATCGCAAGCTGAAAGTGTACGCCGGTCCGGATCATCCGCACGCGGCGCAGAAACCCACCAAGCTCGAGGTCTCGTAACGTGGCAGCAGTGCAGTACTACGGAACCGGTCGACGCAAGACGTCGACCGCGCGTGTGTTTCTACGCCCCGGTACAGGGGCGGTCACCATCAACCAGCGTCCGTTCGACACGTTCTTCACGACCGAGGCGCTCCGAACGCAAATCAAGACTCCGCTGGTGGTCACCGAAACCGCCGACAAGTTCGACATCCTGGCGACGGTGGACGGCGGCGGCGTGTCGGGTCAGGCCGGCGCCGTGCGACTCGGCATCGCGCGCGCGCTGGTCGAATACAACGCCGAGCTGCGCAAGGCGCTGAAGACCGAAGGGCTGCTCACGCGCGACGCGCGCGCCAAGGAGCGCAAGAAGTACGGAATGGCCGGAGCGCGCAAGCGCTTCCAGTTCAGCAAACGGTGAAGACTGTGCTGAGGGCTGATTGATGATGGGTGATTTATTGAGTATGGAGGTCCATTGGCCGCGATCGCGATGAAGGATCTGCTGGAGGCCGGAGTGCACTTCGGCCACCAGACGAAACGCTGGAATCCGAAGATGAAGGAGTACATCTTCGGCGAACGGAACGGCATCTACATCATCGACCTGGGCAAGACCGTCAAGCTGTTCCGCGACGCCGAAGAATTCGTGAGCCGCCTCGCCTCCGAGGGCCGCACTATTCTGTTCGTCGGCACGAAGCGCCAGGCGCAGGACGTCATTGCCGAAGAGGCGCAGCGCTGCGGCATGTTTTTCGTGAACGAACGCTGGCTCGGCGGCCTCCTCACGAACTTCTCGACCATTCAGCGCAGTCTGGGCCGCCTCAGGGATCTGGAAGCGATGGCCACCGACGGCCGCTTCGATACGCTCTCGAAGAAGGAGATCGCCCGCAACGAGAAGGAGCGCCGCAAGCTGGCGAAGAACCTCGAGGGCATCCGCGGCATGTCGCGGCTGCCCGACGCGGTGTTCGTCGTCGACACGAAGAAAGAGAAGATCGCGGTCGACGAGGCGCGCAAGCTCAAGATTCCGGTGATCGGCATCGTCGACACCAACTGCGATCCCGACGAAGTGGATCTCGTGATTCCCGGCAACGACGACGCGCTGCGGTCGATCCGGCTGTTCGCGTCGCGGATCGCCGAGGCGGTGATCGGGGGCCGCGACATGAAGCAGTCGATCGACGCCGAGAACGCGCGCGAGGCCGCGGAGGAAGCCGCCTCGCAGGAGACCGATCCGCGGCGGGCCTCGCGCCCACAGCGTCCGCGCCGCGAGCCGGCTCCGGCATCCGCATAGAACTGCGTCATGGCTGATCGCTGATGGCCGATGGCACATGGCTGATGGTTCATGGACGATCCAGGACATCAGCCTTCAGCCATTGACAGCCGGCCGCCAGCCGGCTTTTTTTTCGTACAGGTGATGGAGACAACAGCAATGGCGACGATGGCGATTACGGCGGACATGGTCAAGAAGCTGCGCGACCAGACGGGCGCCGGCATGATGGAGTGCAAGAACGCGCTCACCGAGGCGAAGGGCGACCCCGAGGAGGCGACGACGATCCTGCGCAAGCGCGGCCTCGCCAGCGCCGCGAAGAAGGCCGGGCGCACGGCCAGCGAAGGGCTGATCGCGAGCACGGTGGCGGCGGACCACTCGTCCGGCATTCTGGCCGAGGTGAACTGCGAGTCGGACTTCGTCGCCCGGACGCCGGACTTCCAGCTGCTGATGCAGCACGTGCTGGACGAGATCGCCACCGCCGGCGACGCCGTGAACGAGGCGTGGCTGAAGGATCCGAACGGACCGATTGCCAGGCTGCTGACGCCGCTCATCGCGAACCTGGGTGAGAACATGACCGTGTCGCGTGTGGTGCGCTACGCCGGCAACGGGTACGTCGGCCAGTACATCCATCAGGGCGGCAAGATCGGCGTGATGGTCGAATTCGCCGGCGTGACGCCGGAGATTGCGAAGCGCGAGGAATTCGAGACGCTGGTCCGCGAGATCGCGATGCAGGTCGCGGCGGGCAACCCGGCCTACGCGAAGCGGGAGGACGTGCCGGCGGAGGTGCTCGAAAAGGAGCGGGCGATCTACCGCGCGCAGATGGAGAACGCTGGCAAGCCGGCGAACGTGCTCGAGAAGATCATCGAGGGCAAGCTCGGCGCGTTCTACAAGCAGATGCCCGGCGGCGTGCTGCCGGACCAGGAATCGATCCGCGACCCGAAGGCGTCCGTGAAGCAGGTGATCGATGCGGCGTCGAAGGCGCTCGGCGCGCCGATTACGGTCTCCCGCTTCGCGCGTCTGAAGGTCGGTGAAGTGAGCGCCGCCTGACGGCGGCGCCTCATGTCCTTGTTATAATTCAGCCCCGTGACGGCCGACGACCCCCGCCCCGCCTATAAGCGCATCCTCCTCAAACTCTCCGGCGAGGCCCTGATGGGCGATCAGACCTACGGGATCGATCCCGCCGTGGCGACGCAGATCGCGCGCGACGTGGCGGAGATTCAGGGGATGGGCGTCGAGACGGCGATCGTGATTGGCGGCGGCAACATCTTCCGCGGCGTGGCCGCGAGCGCACGCGGGATGGACCGCGCGACGGCCGACTACATGGGCATGCTCGCCACCGTCATCAACGCGCTCGCCCTGCAGGACGCGCTCGAGCAGCAGGGCGTGCTCACCCGGGTCGTCACCGCGATCGAGATGCGCGCCGTCGCCGAGCCCTTCATCCGCCGCCGCGCCATCCGCCACCTCGAGAAGGGACGGGTCGTCGTGTTCGGCGCCGGCACCGGCAACCCGTACTTCAGCACCGACACCGCCGCCGCCCTGCGCGCCATGGAGATCAAGGCGGACGTGATTCTCAAGGCCACCAAAGTGGACGGCATCTACGACGCCGATCCGATGGTGAAGGCCAACGCCACCCGTTTCGACCGCATCTCGTACCTGCAGGTGCTCGAGCAGGGGCTGAAGGTGATGGACGCCACCGCGATTTCGCTGTGCATGGACAACCGCCTGCCGATCGTTGTCTTCAACCTCCGCACGCCGGGTAACATCAAGCGTGCGATCACCGGTGAGCCGATTGGCTCGCTCGTGACCGCGTAGCTGCATTGTGGCAAGGCAGGAAAGCAGAGAGCAGGAAGGCAGGCATTCACGGATGTTGTCCTTTCAACCTTCCCGCCTTCCTGCCATGAATTCCTGCCTTCCTGCCTTCTGACGGAGTCTCCTCATGGACGTGAGCGATCTGAAAGGGTTGTACGCGGAAGTGACCAAGCGGATGAAGGCGGCTCTCGACCACCTTCAGCACGAGTTCGGCGGCGTTCGTACCGGTCGCGCGTCGGTGACGATCCTCGACGGCGTTCACGTGGACGCGTACGGATCGAAAATGCCGCTGAACCAGGTCGCCGGTCTGTCGATCCCGGAACCGCAGCTGATCGTCGCGCAGCCGTTCGATCCGTCCCAGCTGGGCGCGATCGAAAAGGCGATCCGCAGCGCCGGCCTCGGCCTCAACCCGGCCAACGACGGCAAGATCGTGCGCATTCCGCTGCCGTCGCTGACCGAGGAGCGGCGGAAGGAGCTCTCGAAGCACGTGCACAAGCTGAGCGAGGAGGGACGGAACGCCGTCCGCCAGGTCCGCCGCGACGCCAACGACCGTCTGAAGAAGCTGCTCAAGGATCACCAGATTCCCGAGGACGACGAGAAGAAGGGGCTCGACGAGATCCAGAAGCTGACCGACTCGCACATCAAGCTGATCGACGACCTGCAGAAGAAGAAGGACGGCGAGCTGCTTGGCAGCAAATAAATAGTCGCAAGTCGCAAGTCGACAGTCCGTCGTCAGTCGGTTTGTCTGCGATCGGCGAAAGATGACTGACTGGCGACTATCGACTGATCACTGGTGACTGGTGACTGACGACTGACTGGCGACTCCCGACTTGCGACTTGCGACTGCTGTGTCTCCTTCATTTTTCTCACATCTGGAATGTTCGGTTCCATGCGGGGCCGCTGCGCTCGACCCCCGCCAACGTCATCATCTCTGCGCCTGCGGCGCTCCCCTACTGGCCCGCTACGATCTCGAGCGCGCGCGCGGCTGGTCGCGCGATTCGTTGAC
The DNA here is from genome assembly GCA_035259385.1 of Vicinamibacterales bacterium. GTDB lineage: Bacteria > Acidobacteriota > Vicinamibacteria > Vicinamibacterales > CAVVIG01 > QHWK01. The sequence continues at coordinate 5,735 of DATFWL010000112.1, forward strand.
GGGGCGTGAGCCGAACATGTGGCGCTACCGCGAGGTGCTGCCGCTGTTCGACGGCGAGTCCCCGGTCACCCTCGGCGAGGGCTTCACACCGCTCTTCCACGCCCGCGCCCTCGGCGCGACTGTCGGCCTCGACCGCCTCTACATCAAGGACGAGTCGCTCAACCCGACCAACTCGTTCAAGGCGCGCGGGCAGTCGGCGGCGATCACCCGCGCGAAGTACCTCGGCGCGAAGACCATTGCACTGCCGACCGCCGGCAACGCCGGGAATGCGGCAGCCGCCTACGCCGCTGCGGCGGGCCTCGCCTGCGAGGTGTTCATCCCCGGCGATGCGAAGCAGCCGTTCGTGGACGAGTGCCGTTTGTACGGCGCGAACGTCACGCTCGTCGACGGGCTGATCACCGATGCCGGGCGCATGGCCGCCGAGAAAGGCGGGCCGCTCGGCTGGTACGACGTGTCCACGCTCAAGGAGCCGTACCGCATCGAAGGCAAGAAGACGATGGCCTACGAGCTGGCCGAGCAGCTCGACTGGCACTGGCCCGACTGGATCGTGTATCCCACGGGCGGCGGGACCGGAATGGTCGGGATGTGGAAAGCGTTCGACGAGATCGAGCAGCTCGGCTGGGTGAAGCCCGGCCGGCGGCCGCGGATGGTGTCGGTGCAGGCCGAGAACTGTGCGCCGATCGTTCGCGCGTTCGAGCAGGGCGCAACGAAGGCGGAGCCGTGGGAAAACGCCTCGACGCTCGCCGACGGACTGCGTGTACCGCGCGCGATTGGAGATTTCCTGATTCTGCGCGCCGTTCGCGAGAGCGGCGGCACGGCGGTCGCGGTGGCCGATCGCGAGATGGTGACCGGGATGCTGGCGATCGGGAAGCACGCCGGCGTGAGCGCAGCACCAGAAGGCGGCGCGGCGCTGGTCGCCGTTCAACGTCTTGCGGCAACCGGTCAGATCAAACCGGACGACTGCGTCGTGCTGTTCAATACCGGCGGCGCGCTCAAGTATCTCGACGTCTTGAGCGCGTGAACGGGCGAGTCACGCGCTGCTTTCTCATTCGCTGCATCCACGCGCGCGGCGCTATGATATGCGCGACGCGAACGTTCTCCTGTCACACCTCTCTTGTACGGTGACCACCTGAGGAGGTACGGCGATGATTGGCGTACTGGGATGGATGATCTTCGGCCTGATCGTCGGCGCCATCGCAAAGCTGCTCATGCCAGGCAAGGATCCCGGGGGGATCATCGTGACGATGGTGCTTGGCATTGCCGGCGCGCTGATCGGCGGGTTCGTCGGCCGCGCGCTCGGCTGGTACGGCCCCAATGACGGCGCGGGATTCTTCATGTCGCTGCTCGGGGCCGTCCTGCTGCTGTGGATTTACCGGATGGTCGTCGCACGACGGGCCGTCTAGGAGTGTGGGACCGATAGCCCGTGGGGCGGGTCGGGCGGGACCGATCGGTCCTACCCCACCAAGCCGATGGGCCCATCGGTCTCAATCGCCGAACGAGATGCCGAGCGCGCGCGCGGTCAGCAGCAGATCCAGGTCGAGCGGCACGGTCTTCGTCTTCCCGACGACTTCGTCGAGCGGCCGCGAGACGATGTCCGGCGGATCGTACGCGACCATCGTCCCGAACTCGCCGCGCTGGACGAGCTCGACCGCCTTGCCGCCAAACCGTGTCGCGAGCACGCGATCGAAGCTGGTCGGCGCGCCGCCGCGCTGCAGGTGTCCGAGCACGACTGACCGCGTTTCCTTTCTGGTCTCGCCCGCCAGCGCCTGACAGACCTGCGCGCCGATCCCGCCGAGGCGTTCGGCGAAGCCGTCACGCGCCGCCTCGATCAAGGACAGCGACCCGCCCTTCGAGTACGCGCCCTCGGCGACGACGACGATGCTGAACTGCGCGCCCCATCGATCGCGCGCGCGCAGCCGGTCGCCGACGATCGCGATGTCGAAGGGGATCTCGGGGATGAGGATCGCGTCGGCACCGCCGGCGACGCCGGCATACAGCGCGATCCATCCGGCGTAGCGCCCCATCACCTCGACGACCATGATGCGGTGATGCGCTTCCGCGGTCGTGTGCAGCCGGTCGATCGCGTCGGTCGCGAAGTCGACCGCCGTGTCGAAGCCGAAACAGTTCGTGGTGCCGACGATGTCGTTGTCGATCGTTTTCGGCACGCCGACCACCGGAACGCCGCGGGTGCAGAACTGGTGCGCGATGGCGAGCGTGCCGTCGCCGCCGATGACGACGAGCGCGTCGAGGCCCATCTTGTGGAACATCTCGACGACGCGGTCGGAATAGTCGTGCACGCCCTCGGAGGTCGCGACCGGATACGCGAACGGGTTGCCGCGGTTGGTCGTGCCGAGGATCGTGCCGCCGAGACGAAGGATGCCGGTCACGTCGCGCGGCGTCAGCACGCGCGACCGGTTCGGTTCGATCAGTCCGTCGAAGCTGTCTTCGAGGCCGATCACCTCGATGCCGCCGTTCGATCCCGCTTTGACGACGGCGCGAATGACGGCGTTCAGGCCGGGCGCATCGCCGCCTCCGGTGAGCACGCCCAGTTTGCGTACCGCGGACATTCGGACGCAGTGTAGCAGGAAGCCCCGTGACGCCGCGTTGCGGCGGTGCAAACTCGCATGGTACAATTTGGATTCTTCAGTGGGCGGCTAGCTCAGTTGGGAGAGCGCCGCGTTCGCAACGCGGAGGTCGGGAGTTCGAGCCTCCTGCCGTCCACCAGCTTTCGCTCGCGCGTCCTTGGCGGCGGGCTGAGCATGGCCGATCTTCCACACGCGCAGCTTCTCACGGCGTAAGCATGCTCGATTGGCCGCGCGCTTCCGCGATCGGCTCCCGGATCCTCGGCGGCGCCGTCGCGCACCGCCTTCTCGCCGCCTCGATCGCGCCGCGGCCCGGCACTCGGGTTCTCGATCTCGGGTGCGGCGCCGGCGCCTTCCGCGACGCGCTCCCGCGCGACGTGTTCTACGTCGGCGTCGACGTGAACCCGGCGTACATCGTCGCCGCTCAGCGCCGCTACGGCGCGCGCGGGATGTTCCTGGTCGGTGATGTGACGACGCTCGACTTCAGCGGCCTGCACCCGTTCGACGCTGCCGTCGCCAGTTTCTTGCTGCATCGTTTCGACGACGCCGCCATCGAGGCCGTGCGACAGGTGATCCGGCGCGTCGTCCGGCCCGGCGGGACGCTGGTCACAATCGATCCCGATGCCGGCGCCCGCGGGATTGCCGGCTGGATCGTGCGGGAGGATCGCGGCATGCACCTGCGAACGGAGGCAGGCTATCGCGCCCTGCTCGAGCCTCTCGGCTCAGTCACGACGGAGCGTCGCAACGCGCCGCTGCGCATCGCCTCTGCGCACGTCCTGGCGCGCGTCACGCTCCGCTGACCACATTTCGGCCGGGCTTCCTCGCGAGATTTACCGAATCCGCATAGCCTGTATCACCCGTGCAGTCCTAGCCTCGCCGATTGGGATTCCGTTTCCTTCACGGAGGATACGATGAGCGTTTTGCAGCGTAAACGCGCGTCGCGGTGGTATCTGCTTGGCCTTGCCGGCCTGGTTGCTGCTTCCGGCTGCTCAGGGGCATCGACGATTTCGGGACAGAGCCAGTCCGGGCAGTCTCAGAACGTCCTCCCGCGCCCAGAGGCCCCGTTTCAGGGCGTGATCGGCCGCACAGCGAAGGACTCGAAGCCGGACTTCCCCAAGGCGATGCAGGCTCCCGCTGGCGCACCGAACATTCTGTTGATCCTGACCGACGACGTGGGCTTCGGGGCGAGCAGCACGTTCGGTGGACCGATCCAGACGCCCACCTACGATCGCGTGGCGAGAAACGGATTGCGCTATACGCAGTTCCACACGACCGCACTCTGCTCGCCGACGCGGGCGGCGCTGATCACCGGACGGAATCACCACACGGCGCACACCGGTGTGATCACGGAGTTCGGCACCGGCTATCCTGGCTACGACTCGCTGATGCCGAAGAGCGTCGGCACCTTCGCCGAAGTGCTCAAACAGAACGGATACAACACGTCGTGGTACGGCAAGAACCACAACGTGCCTGACTGGCAGACCAGCCAGGCCGGTCCGTTCGATCTGTGGCCGACCGGTCTCGGCTTCAACCACTTCTACGGCTTCATCGGCGGCGACACCGATCAGTGGCATCCGGCACTGTTCGACGGGACGAATCCGGTCGAACCCTACGTGGGCAAGCCGGATTACATTCTCGACCGCGATCTCGCCGATCACGCGATCCAGTGGATCCAATTGCAAAAGTCGTCCGCGCCGCAGCAGCCCTTCCTCGCCTACTACGCGACCGGCACCGCTCACGCGCCGCATCACGCGCCCAGAGAGTGGATCGCGAAGTACAAGGGCAAGTTCGATCAGGGCTGGGACAAGGTTCGCGAGGAGACGCTCGCGCGGCAGAAGCAGATGGGCATCGTCCCCGCGGACACACAGCTGACGGCGCGGCCCAAGGAACTCGATCCGTGGGACGGCCTCTCGGCGGATCAGAAGCGGCTGTACGCGCGCATGGCGGAAGTGTATGCGGGTGCGTTGTCGCACGCCGATTACCAGATCGGCCGGGTGATCGACGCGGTCGAACAGCTGGGCGAGCTCGACAACACGCTCATCGTGTTCATCATGGGCGACAACGGCTGCAGCGGCGAAGGCACCCCCAACGGCACGACGAACGAAGTGGGCGTCAACGCCAACGGGGTGATTGAGGACATGCCCTTCCTGCTCTCGATGATCGAGGAGCTCGGCGGCCCGAAGACCTACAACCATATGCCCGCCGCGTGGGCGCATGCCTTCGACACGCCGTTCCAGTGGACGAAGCAGGTCGCCTCGCACTTCGGCGGCACGCGAAACGGACTGGTGATTTCGTGGCCGAAGCGGATCAAGGCTCACGGAGAGATCCGGACGCAGTTCCACCACGTGATCGACATCGTGCCGACCGTTCTCGAAGCGATCGGCGTGCGCTTCCCGGACGTGTTGAACGGCGTTCCGCAGAAGCCGATCGAAGGGGTCAGCATGGTCTACACCTTCGACGACGCGAAGGCGGCGTCGGTGCGCAAGTCACAGTACTTCGAGATGCTGGGCAATCGCGGCATCTACAGCGACGGATGGATGGCGTCGACGACGCCGCTCCGCCTGCCGTGGGTGCCGTTCGGGGCCGAGCCGAATCCCGATGACTACAAATGGGAGCTCTACAACGTCGGCAACGATTTCAGCCAGGCGAAGAATCTCGCCGATTCGAACCCGTCGAAGCTGAAGGACATGCAAGACGTCTTCTGGAAGGAAGCCGAGAGGTACAACGTGCTCCCCATCCAGACGACGTTCGCCGACCGGGCGGACCCGTCGATTCGTCCGAGCCTCACGCGTGGCCGCAACGTGTTCACCTACTATCCGGGCATGATTCGCATTCCCGAAGGGAGCACGCCCGACGTCAAGAACAAGTCGTTCAGCATGCAGGCGGAGGTCGACATGCCGGCCACCGGCGGCGACGGCGTGATCGCGACGCAGGGTGGCCGATTCGGAGGCTGGGGACTGCTGGTGATGGATCGCAAGCCAGTGTTCGCGTACACGCTCACCAATCAACCGAAGTTCCGCTACAGGGTTGCGTCATCGCAAGCGCTGCCAGCCGGGAAGCACACGATCCGTCTCGACTTCAAGTACGACGGCGGGGGCATCGGCAAGGGTGGCGTGGCCACAGTGCTGGTTGACGGCAAGCAAGTCGCCCAGGGCCGCATCGAGAACACGATCCGCGCCCGCTTCTCGCTCGACGAAACGTTCGACGTGGGCGAAGACACCGGGACGCCGGTCGTCGAGGACTACGATAAGCAGATGCCCTTCAGGTTCGCAGGGCAGCTGAACAAGTTCGTCATCGAGTTGTCGCAGCCGCGGCTGACGACGAAAGACATGCGGGACCTGCAGAAAGCGGAGATGCTGCTCGCGCAGGGTCGCTGAGCGCGCACGACCTTCGACGGCCTGGCGTATCGGACGTCGAACCGGCGCGCCAGGCCGCGCTCACGCACCGCCGGCCCCGTAGGCGTCTCGTCCGATCTGCCCCACTCGGTCCGCCCTTTCGTTTGACCGATCGTCCTCCATGTGATAACTAGCCGCCGTGCTCGCATCCGCGACGACCGCGTGCGCCAGCGGCTCTCAGCCGCTGTCCGGCCGCCTCTGCTCGTCGTGCGGCGAGGAGGCGATCGATCCGCACGCGCAGACGGTCCGCCACTTCGTGCAGCACACGCTCGCCCACGAGGTGCTGTCCGTCGACGGTCAGCTGATCGGCGGCGCGCTGGCGATGTGGTCGCTGTGACGTCTGTGCTGCCCGTGGCCGATTCTGCACCGGATACGACGCCGCCTCGCGCAGGGCTCTGCGCATCGTGCCGCCATGTCGAAATGATTACTTCGTCGCGCCAATCGACCTTCTACCGGTGTCGTCGAGCGGACGATGACCCGACATTCCGCAAATATCCGGTGCTGCCAGTCCTGGCGTGTCGCGGATACGAGCACGGGTCGTCGCGATGAGCGTCGCCGGGCATCTGGGGATCCGGCTGTCGGAGTACGACGCGCGCATCCGGACGTTCATCCCCGACTATGAAGAAATGATCGCGGTGGCCGGCACCGCGGTGCCGGCGGATTCGCGGACCATCCTCGATCTCGGCATCGGCACCGGCGCGCTGGCAGCGGCATGCCTGGCACGCGCGCGTCGGGCGCACGCGATCGGCATCGATGCCGACGCCGAGATCCTGACGCTTGCCGCGAGACGCCTCGGCTCGCGCGCGACGCTGGTCGCCGGCTCGTTCACCGCGAGCCCTCTGCCGCGCTGCGACGTGGCGGTCGCGTCGTTTTCGCTGCATCACATCCGCACCCGGCCCGCTAAGCGCTCGGTGTATCGGCGGCTGCACACCGCGCTTCGACCGAGCGGCACGATCATCACCGTCGACTGCCAGCCGGCAGTCGATTCGCGCGTGCGCCGGTCCCAGTTCGACCAGTGGCTCGCGCACCTGCGCCGCGCCTACTCGCCCGCCGCTGCCCGCGGCCTGTTGCGCGCGTGGTCGCATGAGGACGTGTACGTGCCGCTGGAGACGGAGATCGGACTGCTGCGCGAGAGCCGGTTCCGCGTCGAGGTGCTGTGGCGGCGGGGCGCCTTCGCGGTCCTGCGCGCGGCGCGCTGAGGCGAAGCGACTAGTACGCCTGCAGCAGATGCCGCAGCTTTCGCTCCGCGGCGTCGTCGGCGGCCGTGCGCGTGTCTGCCGACGCCTCGATGCCGACGTCTTCGTGGGCCCGGCCGGGCTTGATCTCGATCACCGTCGCCTTCCAGCCGACGCCATGCGGCTCGGACATGATCCAGAAACGTCGGCCTTTCAGATCAACCTGCTTGGCCATGTGCTTCCTGCTCGGCGGATCTTACAGAACTGTGTGACGCCATACGATACATGTTCCACGCTTGGGCAGCGCGACGCAGATCCGGTCGGCGTCGTGATGATGACTTTCTCACGAAAACCCGAACGTTTCAGACTGCACGCCGGCGCCCGAGGAGGCTTGACACGTCACGGCACTGTCTTTGCCATTTGGGGCAGCACCCGAACGAGTGGGTCGAGGATCCGTTCATGTGGAATCTATTCAACTGCTACGTCTCCGGCCGTCACGACTACGGCATGTGGTGTGAGCCGGGTCAGATCTTTCTGCGGTGCATCCACTGCGGAAAGCGCTCGTCGGGATGGTCGGTCGGCACGAAAGACACGCCGGTGCGCCCGGCGCAAGCGGCGGTCGTGGCCGCGCGAACGCCGGCGCGTGTCGTGCCGTTCACGCGTGCGGTCGCGGGCTGAGCGCTCGACGCCTCGGTCCTGAAGTTGACACTGCCCGGACGGCGCAATCAGAATATTGCGTCGTGCCGGTCCCGCGGATTTCCCGAGAAGAACTCAAGCAGCGCCTCGACACCGGGGCTCCCATCGTCGTCGTCGACGCCCGACTCAAGTATCCATACGAGCACAGCACGGTGAAACTTCCGGGCGCCGTGCGCGTGGTCGCCGATGCGCCGCTGCCGTCGCTGCCGCGCGACCGTGAGATCGTCGTATACGACTCGGATCCGAACGAGCTGGCGAGCACGAACGTGGCCGCCGAGCTGATCCGCCAGGGCTACCGCGCGGCCGCGCTGAAGGGCGGCATCAGCGAGTGGCTGGCGGCCAACCTTCCCACCGAGACGAAGGAAGCGCCCAGGCAGGCGCCGCCCGAACCGGGCGCTTTGAAAGGCTAACTCCTCGATTCCTGGCGAATTCCGTTCCGCGATCGGGTCGTCGCTCGCCCGTACGCTCGGGCAACTTGCAGCGCTGGCGTCGATCCGCGGCGACGCGACGGAGGAATCGCTGCTGCTGCGCGCGGCTGAAATCGCGCGCGCGCGTCACATCGAGTCCGACAACGATCTCGAACCGATCTTCAGCGCTCCACCGGCAGGCATCGATCAGGCGGCGCTCGCCCGGCTGCGGCAGATGTACGAGGCGGGCGGCTGGGTCCTCGTCGAATCGACCGTCGCCGACCTGCCAACCGACCTGCGATGGCTGTACGAGTCCGACGCGGTCACACTGGAACAGCTCGCGGCGATTCATCGCGCGCTCGGCGTGACGTCGGCGGCGGATCTTGCCGAGGCGGTCCGCGAACACCACATCCGCGCCATCGAGGGACTCGACCCGGACGTCGAGCGGCGGGTCGGCGAGGCGCTGCCGTCGCTCCGCGCGCACGTCCCCCGCGTGCCGCTCGGGCGGGCGACCGCGATCGCCGCGCCGATGCTGGACCTTCTCCGGGCAGTTCCGGGCGTCGCGTGGGCGGAGCCGACCGGGTCTCTCCGCCGCGGACAGGACTTCGTGGGCGACATCGAAGTGCTCGCGCCGGCGGCCGACGCGGCGCCCGTCGTCGACGCGGCGGTCCACTCCGGCAACGTCTCGCAGGTTCTGCAACGGACCGCCCGCCGGGCAACCGTCGTCGTCGAACGCGCGCAGATCGGCGTGCGGGTTCCAGACCCCGCGATCGCCGGCGCCGCGCAGCTGTCGCTCACCGGTTCGCCAGTGCACTACGCGGCCCTTCGCGCGCTGGCGCGGGCGCGCGGGTGGACGCTCACCGCCGCGGGCCTCACCGGCCCCGATGGCACTCCGCATCCAGTCTCGAGCGAAGCGGAGATCTACCATGGGCTCGGGCTTCCGTTCATTCCACCCGAGATCAGACATGGCGAAGACGAAATCGAGGCCGCCGTGCGCGGCAGCCTGCCGCGGCTGATCGCAGCAGCCGACATCCGCGGCGATCTCCACATGCATTCGACGTGGAGCGACGGCCGCGACGCCATCGACGCGATGGTCGACGGATGTCGCGCGCTTGGCTACGAGTACATGGCGATCACCGATCACTCGGAACATTCGGCTGCCGTCCGCAATCTCACCGCCGACGGCGTGCAGAGGCAGGCCGACGAAATCGCGGCGCTCCGCGAGAAGCGGTCCGACATTGCGATTCTCCATGGCTGCGAGGTGGACATCCTGCCCGATGGCCGGCTCGACTTTCCGGATCGCGTCCTCGAGCGGTTCGACATCGTGCTCGCGTCGCTGCACGAGCGCGCGGGCCACGGACCCGAGCAGTTGATGACGCGCTACATCGCCGCGATGAAGCACCCGCTGGTGTCGATCGTCACGCATCCGACGAACCGCCTGGTACCGGGCCGGCGTGGGTACGATCTCGACTACGATTACCTGTTTCAGGTCGCCGCCGACACGAGGACGGTCCTCGAAGTGGACGGCGCACCGGCTCACCTCGATCTGGACGGCCCACTCGCGCGCCGGGCGATTGCCGCCGGCGCGATGCTCGCCGTGGACAGCGACTGCCATCGCGCCGACATGCTCGGTCGGCAGATGGGATTCGGCGTGACGATGGCGCGCCGCGGGTGGGTGGAACCGAGGCACGTGCTCAACACGCGTCCGCTCGATGCCGTGCGCGCCGCCATTGCCGCAAAGCGCGCGGGCCGCTGACCGGCAGTCCTCGCCGGGCGGACGCACCTGCGCCGCGGCAGCCGTCGTCTCCGCCGCAGCGTTCGCGCTGTATCGCGTAACTCTTCTGCCGGGCCTCGACTTCGGCGACACCGGTTCGCTGCAGACGGTGGTCGGTACGTCGCTGGTCACTGCGCGCGACGGCTACCCGCTGTACTTCGCGATTGGAAAACTGATCCTGTGGATCACGCGCGGCGATCCCGCACACGTCCTGAATCTGACGTCAGCGCTCGAAGGCGGACTGGCATCGGGCCTCGCCGTGCTGGCGGCAGCGGAGTTGTCAGGATCGATCGCCGCAGGGGCCGCGTCGGCGCTGCTCTTTGCCGTCTCGTACACGTTCTGGAGCCAGTCGATCATCGCCGAGGTGTACGCGCTGCACATTGCCTTCGTCGCCTCGACGCTTCTGCTGGCGCTCCGGTGGTCGAACGAACCAGGCGTCGCGCGCTTGACGCTGTTCTTTGCGGTCTACGCGCTGGGTTTCGGCAACCATCTGTCGATGATCCTCCTCGCGCCCGGCTACACGCTGTTCCTGCTTCTGAGCGCGCCCGGCGGCTGGCGATCGATGTTCGCGCCGCGCGTCGTCGCGATCGCGGCCGTTTGCGCGATCGCCGGGGCGATGCAGTACGCGTGGAACATGCGCACGTACTGGCTCCTGCCCAATCCGCCGGACCGCCTCGCCGAGGCGCTGCAGCGGTTCTGGTTCGACGTCACGAAGACCGACTGGCGCGACACGATGGTGATGAACGTGCCGCGATCGCTCATCCGCGACCATGCGGCGATGTACTGGTTCGATCTGCGCGAGCAGTTCGGCATCGCCGTTCCGTTCGTCTCCGGCATCGGCCTCGCCGTGCTGACGCGACGGAACTGGCGCCGCGGCGCGCTCGTCGCGATGCTGTTCGCCGCGAATCTCGCGTTCGCGTTCAGCTACAACGTCGGCGACGCGCACGTCTTTTACCTGCCGTCACATCTTTTCGTGGCGCTGCTCGTCGCGCCGGCGCTGGCGATCGCGTCGCGTGCGTATCGACACGGCGCGGTCATCGCGGCGCTCTTCACCGCCGCGTATGCGGGCGGGCGCGGCTATCGCGACTTTCCTGCGCTCGATCGCAGCGGAGATACACGTCCGTTGGCGGTCGTGTCCGCGCTCACCGAGGGACTCGACGACCGGCGATCGATCCTTCTGGCCGATCTCAACTGGCAGGTGCAGAACGGGCTGTCGTATGTGGCGAGCGTCACCAGGCCCGAGGTCGCGTGGGCGCGGATGCCGGACGTGCTCCTGTACGCACCGGCGCTCATCGCCGACAACGCCGCGATCGGTCGCCAGGTCGCGATCACGGAGCGCGCCCGCACGGTCGCGCAGGCGGCGTACGGTCCGCTGCTGGCGATCACACCGGATCCGCGCGTGCGCGTCCCGCGGTTGTCCGACGCGGCCGGCGATTTGCCTCCGGGGACGCGCTATGTCGTGACCGTGCTCCGGCCGTCACGCGACCTTGTTCTCGATCGCGCTGAGCTCGCCCGGTTGCTCGAGCGGCTGACCGGTCAGGCCATGCCGACGCCGGAGGAAGACTACGCGGCGTTCGCCGGCGTCACCGGCCGGCCGCCGCAACTCGCAGTCCAAAGGATGCGACCGTTTCGCCAGCGCCTGCGGATCGGCCGGACCGATGTCGAGATCCGCATGGAGTCGTGGCTCACGTCCGACACGATTCGTCGCATGGGGTTCGGCCACGTCGTCGCCGCACGTCAGCACACCCTCATCGTCGAACGCGGAGTCAGCTTCGCGGCGTTCGACGCGGCCGGCCGCGCCCTGCGCACCGCCTACGCCTCGAGCATCTTTGCCCCCGAGCCGCGCTACCTCGTCAATATCGCGAAGTGATGGGGGCGCAATCTGATCTGGTATGGTTGCCTCATGCGTCTGGCCGCCGGGCTGATCGCCCTGACTCTTGTCGCCGCGCCGCGCGCGGCCGACATGACGGCGCCTGAACTCGCAGCCGCGCTCCAGAAGAAGATCGACGCCGTCAGGGACTTCACCACCGATTTCACACATGCCTACGAAGGCGGTGTGCTGCGGAAGCAGATCACCGAGCGCGGCCGCCTGCTGGTGAAAAAACCTGGCAAGATGCGCTGGGATTACACGACGCCCGAGCAGAAGCAGTTCGTGTCGGACGGGCTGAAGATGTACTCCTACATCCCGCAGGACAAACAGGTGATCGTCACCTCGGTGCCGCGCGAGGACGAGGCGAGCACGCCGGCGCTGTTCCTGGCCGGCAAAGGCAGCCTGACGCGCGACTTCACGGCCTCGCTGGTGGACCCGCCGCCGGCGATCGCCGCCGGGACTCGGGGGTTGAAGCTGGTGCCAAAGGCCCGCCAGCGGGATTACGACTGGCTTACGCTGGTCGTCGACGCGAACCTCGACATCCGCGGGTTGCAGACTATCGACGCGCAGGGCGGAAAATCGACGTTCTCGTTTACGAATCTGAAGGAGAATATCGGATTGTCCGATAAGGAGTTTGCGTTCAAGATACCGCGCGGAGTTGATGTTGTCACCGCTCCTGCACGTGAGTAACGCACCCCGCGGCCTGGCCGCGTGCCTCCTTCTCTCGGTGGCTGCAGCCGGCTGCGCCTCCTCGTCGTTCGTCCGGCACGGCAACGACGCCGAGCGCCGCCAGGACTACGATCGCGCCGTCGTCGAGTACAGCAAGGCAGTGCGCCAGCATCCGGACGACACCGATGCCCGTCTCGCGCTCGACCGCGCGAAGCTGCGCGCCTCTCAGGATCATTTCAGCCGCGGCCGGCGGTTCGCCGCGCTGGGCAAGCTCGATCAGGCGATGGTGGAGTACGAGGTCGCCTCCGAGCTGAACCCGACCAACGCCGACATCGACGACGAGCTGCGCTCGACGCGCAACAAGCTGCGTGCGAAAGTCGCCGTGGCCCGCGAAGGCAAGACCGAGCTGCAGACGATCATCGAACGCGCCCGCGATCTCCCGCCGCCGGGTCTCGACATCCCGCAAGGCGTGAAGATGCCGGCGACGCTCACCTTCCGCGACGCGAGCAGCCGCGACGTCTTCACCGCGATCGGCCGCCTCGCGAACATCAGCCTGATCTTCGACTCGGCGTTCCGCGAGACGCCGGTCACCGTCGATCTGCGCAACGCCACGCTCGACGACGCGCTCAACACCGTTGCCGGCGCGACGCGGACCTTCTTCCGCGTCACCGCCCCGAAGACCGTGGTCGTCATTCCCGACACGCCGGCGAAGCGGCGCGAGTACGAGGAAGAAGTCGTCCGCACGTTCTACTTGAGCAACGCCGACCTCAAGGAGACGATGGATCTCCTGCGCATGGTGCTCGACGCGCGGCGCATCTCGCCGACGACGGCCACCAACGCGCTCACCATCAAGGACACGCCGGAGCGAATCGCCGCCGCCGCCCGCGTGCTGTCGGCGATCGACAAGGCGCGGCCGGAAGTGATCATCGACGTCGAGCTGCTCGAGGTCGATCGCACGAAGCTGCTCGAGTACGGGCTGCAGATCGCCTCGCCCGCCGGGTCGAATCCGCCGACCGGGCTGAACGGCACGATCGCGATCGCGACCGATGCGAGCGGCGCGACGACGCTGCAGACGCTGAAGAACCTGACGTCGGCCGACATCATCGCGACCGGCCTGCCGACGCTGTACTACCGGCTGCTGAAGAGCGATTCCAACACCCGCACGCTCGCGAACCCGCAGCTGCGGACGATCGACGGCATCGCCGCGAAAGCGCGCTTCGGCGAGCAGGTGCCGGTGCCGGTCACCACCTTCGCGCCGATCGCGACCGGCGGCACGGCGCAGCAGCCGATCACGTCGTTCAACTACCAGAACATCGGCGTCAACATCGACATCACCCCGCGCACGCACCACGACGACGACGTGACGCTGCAGCTCCAGGTGGTGGTGTCGAACATCTCCGGAACCGGGTTCGGCGGGCTGCCGACGTTCGGCAACCGCGAGATCAACACGCAGATCCGGCTGCGCGACGGCGAAACCAACATGCTGGCCGGTCTCATCCGCGACGACGAGCGAACGACGCTGGACGGCATTCCGGGCCTCGTCGATTTGCCCATCGTCGGCCACCTCTTCGGCCACAACACGAAGACGGTGAACCAGAGCGACATCATCCTGACGCTCACGCCGCACATCATCCGTGTGCTCGATCTGAGCGAGGCCGACCTGCGGCCATTCCGTGTCGGCCGCGACTCGCTCGCACCCATCAGCGAACTGCCGGTGCTTCCGCTCGAAGCGCCGCGCCCGCAGGAGCCGCCGAGGCCGCAGGAACCGCCCAAGCCGGACGATCCGAACGCGCCGGCAAATCCGCTGGCGCCGAAGAAACCCGGCGGCCCGGGCGGACGATAGGCGCAAAGCGCATACGCGCCGCCACGACACGACTCACACGTAGGAACGTAGCGCGAAGGCTTCAGCCGAGCGTTCAGCGCGTCGATGTCGGCGTGTGTCGCGCCGGCGCTGCCGTGACATCAAACGTGAAGCGGAGAGCCGGAATCTTGTTGCCGGGGTGATCGTCGGCGTAGGTCAGCTGCGGCAGCCGATAGAGCTGCTGGGGTTCGGTCGCAGGCCCCTGGTAGATTCCCGGATACAGATCGATCAGGTGCGGACCCGGTTCGCCGGTGGCGGTGAAGTTAACCACCACGTCGCCGTGGCTGTTGAAGCCACAGGCGTAGCCCATGTAGCCGTTGTCGTAAGTGGCGACGTAGATGTTGTCGTACTCGGTCCAGCCCACACCCTTCAGGTGAATCGTCACCGGCGTGCCCGCCGGACCGGATCGCGGCGTGATGTCCACGAGGCTGGTCTCGATCACGAAGTGCGCGCGCGCCACCAGGTCGTCGCCGCGGCGAAGCGCGAGGCCGTGCAGGCCGCCGAGATCGTCCGGCACGACGACGACGCGCTCGAAGGTGCCGGCGGCGTCCGCCGCCGCATCGCCGATCTCGCGCTCGAGCGGCGTGAAGCCGGCGTCGGTGACGCGGCTGCCGACTGCGGTCTCCCAGATTAGGCGCATCGACGCGCCGGGCGCGAAACCGCTTCCCTTCAGCACGGCGCGGGTGCCGACAGGTCCCTGTGTCGGCGTCAGCGTCAGCCGCGCTCCCGGCGACGACATCTCGATCGCCGGAACCGGCTGCGGCCGGTACGGTTCGACGTAGGCCGCCTCACCGTGGGCGGCGCCAGCGGTCGTGTGAAACACGAACTGCGGCCGCGGCAGGGCGGCGACCGGCGACTGCTCGTAGTTGAGATAGCCCTGGCCTTGCCAGCCGGTGTACAGCTTGACGATGTGATCGCCGGCCGGTCCGGTGGCGCGAAAGCGTGCGACGGCCGATCCGCGCGTCGCTGCCGCCGACACGAAGCCCAGTTCCTGATTGTCCCAGTTCACTACCCACGTGCTCTCCATGGTGCGCCAGCCGAGCCCGGTCACTTTCAACTCGATCGGCGTGCCCACGGGGCCCGACGAAGGCGACAACACAAACGTCTGCGAGACGTTGATGGCGCCTTGCGCGACCGGCTTGCCGTCGACGCGCGCGATCACTTCGTGCACGCCGCCGTAGTCCTCCGGGATGGCGAAGCGCGCGCTCAGCCTCCCGTCGCCGCCGACAGGAAACCGGCCGAGCGACGCCGTCGCCTCTGCGTACTTCTTGCCGCGGAAGTGATAGTAGTCCTCGATCACCCACCCGCCGGTCGCCGTCCCCCAGACGAGGTCGACGGTCTTTCCGGCCTCGAGACCGCTGGCAGTCGCGTGCGCCGTGGCGCCGACGACCGCCGGCTGGTCGTACTCGAGTTCGAGACTCGCAACGGGTGACGCGGCGGGCGATGGCTGGCCGCCGCCGGATGTCTCGGTGACGTGCGCTCGCGAGCACGCCGTCGGCAGAGCGGCAAGTGCGAACACGAACACCAGGCGGGCACGGGGCGCGCGTGTCATGAACCGGACGGCTGCTTCGCAGCCTAGGGCACGATCGTGATTTGCGACGCCTGCACCTCGAACGGCTTGAACTCGCCGGTGCGGCCGTGCGGATCCTTCGCCGTCACCGAATACCGCACGATGCCCATCGGCGCATCGTCGGGCACGATCCACTTGGCGACCCAGAACTCGCGTTCGGGCTGCCGGTCGGTCTGACGGTCGCGCATCGGCAGGTCGATCGTCTTGCCGGCGTAGGTGAGGTGGACGACGAGCTGCGTGGCGCGGTCGCGCGTGCCCGTTGCCGCGCTGACCGCGTTCATGCGGAACCCCACCGGCTCACCACGCTTGAACTGATTGTTCAGCAGACAGTTCTTCGGCTGGCCGGGCGGGTAGAAGTAGACGACGTCGCCGAACAGAATCAGACGATCGCCGCCGGACTGCCCCGATATCGCGGCTGGCGCCAGCAGCACCAAGAGGCCGAGCGCAACGCATCCGCAGAGCTTTTGCACGCGCACAAGGTAACCGAGTCTCCCTCGCCTGTCCAGTTCGCTGTCAAGTGCATCCGACATGGCTGATGGCTGATGGCTCATGGCTCATGGCAACACACCTAGCCCCTAGCCCCCAGCCCCGTCCTCAGGACATCCTGGCGACACGCGCGCCGAGACCCTGCAGGCGCTCGACCAGGCGTCCGTAACCGCGTTCGACCGTCTCGAGCGGCGCGAGGCGGCTCTGACCGTCCGCGGCAAGACCCGCGGCAATCAGCGCCATCCCTGACCGCAGATCGCGGCTGTCGAGCGGCCGGCCGCGCAGCTTCCTCGGACCGGTGACGATGATGCGGTGCGGATCGCAGAGAAACAGATCGCCGCCCATGCCGCTCAACTGCTCGAGCGCGAACAGCCGCAGCTCGTACATCCAGTCGTGGACGAGCGTCTGGCCATCAGCCTGCGTCGCCAGGACCGTCACCAGGCTCACGAGGTCGCTCGGAAATCCGGGCCACAGGCCGGTCGTGATTCGACCTGCCGCGTGCAGGTGCGATTGCTCGACGGTGAACAGCTCGTCGTCCGTCGTGCAGGGAATCCGCATCTGCTTCAGCACGGCGGCACACACTTCAATGTCCTCGGCCCGTGCCCCGCGAATCTGAATCTCGCCGCCGGTGATCGCCGCAACGACCGCCCAGCTCCCGGCCTCGATGTAGTCGCCCCAGAGCCTGTGCTCGGCGCCGTGCAACGTCGCTGTCCCCTCGACGCGGATCGTCGAGGTGCCGGCGCCCGTGACGCTGACGCCGAGCTGACTGAGGAACGCGCACAGCTCGACGACGTGCGGCTCGCAGGCTGCATGACGAATCTCGCTGATGCCCGGCACGGCAGCCGCGGCGAGCAGCGCCGTCTCCGTGCCGGTCACCGACGCTTCGTAGAGGTAAATCGACGTCGGCTTGAGGCCGTCCGGCGTTTCGAGGATGTGACCCGATCCCGCCAATCGCCGCGCGCCCATCGACTCGAGCGCCTCCAGGTGGGTCGCGATCGTACGGCGCGCGGGAAAATCTCCCCCCGGAGGGGCCAGGTGAGCGCGGCCGCGCCGGGCGAGCAGCGGGCCGAGCAGCAGCACCGATCCACGCAGCCGGCCAACCAGGGCGCCGTCAGGTTCGTCCTTCACCACCTCGGGGCAGCGCACGCGCAGCGTGGTGCTGCCGATGCCCTCGACTTCCCCGCCGAGATCGAGAATCAGCCGCGCCATCACCTCGACGTCGCTGATCCGCGGCACGTTGGTCAGCACGCATTCGTCTTTCGTCAGCAGGCACGCGGCCAGCAACGGCAGCGCCGCATTCTTGTTGCCCTCGACCTCGACGGCCCCCGACAACCGCTGGCCGCCTTCAATGAGTAGCGTCGACATTCGGGACTCCGCGGGGATCCCCAACCCCCAATCCCCAATCCCCGAGGTACACGATCTCCTCACGCAGCTCGACGCCGAAGCGATCGCGCACCTCGGCGCGGCAGCGGTCGATCAGCTGTTTGATCTCGGCGGCGGTCGCGCTGCCGTCGTTGACGATGAAATTGCCGTGCGCCGGCGAGACGCGTGCGCCGCCGGCGACGGCGCCCTTGAGACCGGCGCGATCCACGAGCGCGCCGGCAGACCACGGCATGCCGTCCGGCACGGCGTCGCGTCCCGGTTCGGGATTCTGAAAGACGCACCCGGCGCTCGGCGAGTCGAGGGGCTGGGTCCGCTTGCGAAACGCCAGCGACGCGCGCGCCGACGCGCGCAGCGACCCCGGATCGCCGGAGGTGACGCGGAACACGGCGGAGAGCAGGATCTCGCCAGACGACTGCAAGCGGCTGCGATCGTAACCGAACGCCATCGCCGGCGCCGGCACCTCCTGCACGGCGCCGTCGCGCGACGCGATTCGCACGCTGTCCACCAGGTCGCCAATCAACCGCCCGCCGAAGTGGGCGTTGCCGTAGATCGCCCCGCCGACCGTTCCCGGCGTTCCCGCCCAGGCCTCGAGACCTGCGGCGCCGTGATTGATCGTCCACCGCACGAGCCCGTTGATCGTCACCGCCGCGTCGGCGCGGATTCGACCGTCGGCGACGCGCGCCACGTCGCCGCCGCGCGGCCGAATGACGAGGCCGTCGACGCCGCGATCCGAGATGAGCACGTTCGATCCGCCGCCGAGCAGCGTCACCCGCACGCGCTGGTCATGGGCGATCCGCAGCGCCCGCAGCACCTCGTCGCTGCTGCGGGTCTCGATCAGCCAGCGCGCCGGACCACCGACATGGAACGTCGTGAGCGGCGCGAGCGGCGCGTTCGCACGGACGCGATCGACGCCGAACGCGACGTGCATCGCCGCCTCGAAGGCGCTCACACGCGGCCCGCTTCGACGGCCATCAGCGTGCGCTCCTGCGCAATCAGCGCCGCCATCGCCTCGCGGATGGTGCAGACGCTGAACGAAATCGTGTCGCCCGGCCCGAGCTGGCCGACCACTGGGATGTCCGCCGCGATCACCGTTGCGATCTTCGGATATCCGCCAGCGGTCTGCCGATCGGCCATCAGCAGAATCGGCTCGCCGGATGCGGGGACCTGGAGGACGCCGAGCGGGGTCGCGTCGGAAATGATGTCGGCACCGCGCACGTGCGACAGCGGCGGCCCGGCAAGACGGAATCCCATCCGGTCCGAATTCTGTGCGATGGTATACGGCGCCGACTGCAGCACGGCGAGCGCGTTGGAGGCGAAGTACTCGGTCTGCGGCCCGGGCAGCACCCGCACCTGCGCATGCCGATCCGGCAGCGCGACCACCGCCGATTGCGGCAGCGAGACGGCGCCGTAGACGTCGTTCGCCTGTCCGAGCGGCAGGACGTCACCGGCGGCAAGCGCGCGGCCGTGGAGCCCGCCCATCGCGCTGATGAGATGCGTCGCGCGGCTGCCGAGCGTCGGCGGCACCGCGATGCCGCCCCCGATCGCGAGGTAGGCGCGCGCACCCGCGCGCCGCGCGCCAAAACGCAGGCGAGCGCCCGCCGAGACGATGAACGGCGCGTTCGACGGCATCGCGCGGCCGTCGAGCAGGAGGTCGAACTGCGCTCCGGTCACCGCCACGACCCGCTCGTCGTCGAACTCGAGCTCCGGCCCGAGCAGCGTGACCTCCAGCGCCGCTGCCTGCGGCGAGTTGCGCACGAGCGCGTTGGCGAGACGGTGCGAGACGGGATCCATCGGCCCGGCGACAGGTACGCCGCGCGCCTGCACACCCCAGCGCCCGGCATCCTGGATCGTGGTCAGCATGCCGGGCCTCACCACGAGCACGCCCGCCCCTGCCGGTTCCAGCTTCACGAGGCGTCTCCCGCCGCCGGCACCGCGCCGTGCTGGTGGCCGGGCGCTGTGGCATCCCGCTCGAGCCGGTCGAACTCCGCGCGATCGATCGCGTAAAACTCCACGGCGTCGCCGGCCTTCATCAGAAACGGATCGGCACGCAGCGGATCGAACGGTCGGACCGGCGTGCGGCCGATCAGTCGCCAGCCGCCGGGCGTCTCCGCCGGGTAGATCCCGGTCTGGACGCCGGCGATGCCCACCGAACCGCAGGGCACGCGCACGCGCGGCGTCGCGCGGCGCGGCATCGCGATGCGCGGATCGACCATGCCCAGGTAGGCGAAGCCAGGCACGAAGCCGAGCATGAACACCCGGTACGTCGCGCTGTGGTGCACCCGCACGACCTCGTCTTCCGACATCTTCGCGAACGCAGCGACCTGCGGCAGATCGGGCCCGAGGTCGCCGCCGTAGCAGACCGGGATCCGCACCGGCGCGCCCGGCGCGACCGCGCCCGGGCCAGCCGACTCGGCCTCGTGCGTGATTCGTTCGAGCAGGGCATCGGTGTCGGTGCGCAGCGGATCGAAATAGATCGCCACCGATCGGTAGGTCGGCACGACGTCGCGCACGCCGGGAATCGTCGCCGCCTGGATCGCGTTCGCGCAGCCGATCGTCGTCGCGTTCACAACCGGATCGATCCGCTCCTCGAATTCGACGATGAGCACCGATTCGCCCGCCGGCACGATGCGGTAGTGGCTGCTCACGACTGAAGCGCTCTCAGGAGCTTCCGGTGAATCCCGCCGAATCCCCCGTTCGACATCAGCACGACGAGATCGCCCGATCGACGCTCGCTGACGACGGTGTCGACGATCGCGTCGAGCGAGTCGGCCTGGCGCGCCGACAGATGCTGCGCGTTCAGATCGCGAATCAGCTGGGGAACCGACAGCCGCTCCGACTCCGGCAACGTCGAGCGGAAGATCGGCGCGACGAGCACCTCGTCGGCAGCCGAGAAGGCGCGCGCAAAGTCGTCCTGAAAGACGCGGCGGCATGAGGAGGCGGAGCGCGGCTCGAAGACCGCCCAGATGCGCGCTTCGGGATTCGACGCCCGGAGTCCGGCCAGCGTCTCGGCGACCGCCGTCGGATGATGCGCGAAGTCGTCGAAGATCGTGACACCGTCGGCAACGCCGACGACCTCGAGCCGCCGCTTCACGCCGGTGAACGTGCGCAGGCCTTCTGCGATCGTCTCGACGCTCAGCCCGACCTCGGTGGCCACGGCAATCGCCGCGGTCGCGTTGCGCACGTTGTAGGTGCCGACCAGCGGCAGCTCGAAAGTGCCGAACGGAGAGCCCTTGCGGCGGAGGTGAAAACGCGTCGAGCTGCCCGCCGGCACCAGGTCGTGCGCCTGCCACTCGACATCGTCTCCCGTGCCGAACGTCTGCACGCGTGAGACCGCTTTCTCGACCAGCGCTCGGGCGGCCGGGCTGTCGGCGCCGACCAGCAGCAGCCCGCGGCGCGGCACCAGATTCACGAGCCGGCGGAACGCGAGCGCGACCGCGTCGAAATCGGCATAGATGTCAGCGTGATCGAACTCGACGTTGCTGACGACGGCGATGTCGGGCAGGTACTTCAGGAACTTCGCGGTCTTGTCGAAAAAGGCGCTGTCGTATTCGTCGCCTTCGACGACGAAGTCGCGGCCCCGGCCCATCCGGTAGCTCGATCCGCGGTCGCCGAGGTTGCGGGCGATGCCGCCGACGAGCACGCTCGGGTCGAGTCCGCCGTGCGTCAGCAGCCACCCGGCGAGCGACGTGGTCGTGGTCTTGCCGTGCGTGCCGGCGATGACGATCGACCGTGCGCCCCAGAGGAACTGCTCGCGAATCGCTTCGGGCAGCGAGCAATACCGGATCTTCCGGTCGAGCACCTCCTCGAGCTCCGGATTGCCGCGCGAGATCGCGTTGCCGACGACCACCAGTTCGATGTCGCCGGTGATGTGATCAGCCGCATACCCGCTGAGCGTCCGAATGCTCTCGGCGGCGAGGAAGTCGCTCATCGGCGGATAGACATCCTGATCGGACCCCTGCACGTCGCAGCCCTTGCGCTTCAGCATCGCGGCAAGCGTCGCCATGGCGGTGCCACACACGCCGATGAGGTGAACCTTCATCGCGCGACCGCCGCTTCCTCGATCACGACACGCGGCGTGACCGCCGAGACGACCCGACAGCGCACGCCGAACGGCAGCGTCATCGCCGGTGAGACGGTATGGCCGGACGGAAAGCCAATCAGTACGGGCCCCGGGAAGTCGGCGAACAGATCGGCCATCACCGCGCGAGCGGTCGGATCGCCGCCCGGCTCATCGCACCTCGGCAACTCGCCGATGACGACGGCGGACGCGTGAGCGAGGAGGCCGGCCTGCTTCAACTGTGTCACCATCCGATCGAGGCGGTACGGGCGCTCGCCCACTTCATCCAGAAACAGCACGTAGCCGGCCGGAGGCGTAAATGCGAACGGCGTTCCGAGCGACGCGAGCAACTGCGTGAGCGTCCCTCCGAGCAGGACGCCTCGCGCGTCGCCCTCGCGAATCGACTCGAGGCCCGGGGCGGTGAGCTCGCCCATCGGCTCGGGCCGGCACAGCGCGCGCGCGAACGTATCGGCGTCGTATCCGTCGGCGCCGCGGCCGAGCCGTCCCGCCAG
>DATFWL010000113.1:0-30725 GCA_035259385.1 Vicinamibacterales bacterium
CGCTTCCGTGATTTCTTTTCGAAGGCGCCCGACGAGGTGAACGCGAACGTCGTGATCTGGGCGATTCCCGAGAGTCCCGCGTTTCCCGCGCACCTTCACGGACGGCAGGTGCTGATCATCGGCGGGACTTACGCGGGCCCGGTCGAGCGCGGTGAAGAAATCCTGCCGCCGCTTCGGCAGTTCGACGAGCCGATCCTCGACATGTCTTCGCCAATGCCTTATTTCGCGCTTCAGCAGCTGTTCGATCCGTTCTTCCGCAAAGGCGAGCACCTGCAGTACTGGAAAGCGATTTATCTCGACGGCTTGCACGACGAAAGCATCGACGCGATCCTCCGCGGCTGCGCGGCACGTCCCTCGGCCAGATCGTTGCTGGCGATGTGGGCGCTCGGTGGCGCCATGGCTCGCGTTGCCGCGGACGCGACGCCGATCGGCGATCGAACCGCGCCGTTCCTTCTGGAGATCATCGGCACCTGGCATGATGGCGCAGACACCGATCGCAATATTGCCTGGGTGCGCCAACTGTTCGAAACGATGCACCGGTTCTCGTCGGGGAAGACGAATCTGAACTTTTCCGGAGCGGGCGAGGACAACGAGCCGTTCGTCCGCGCGGCGTTCGGGATCCATTACCCACGCCTCGCGGCAGTGAAGCAGACCTACGATCCGGCGGACATGTTTCGGCTCAATCAAAACATCGCGACGAGTGCGACGTGACGAATCTCCCGCTTCACATCCCCCGATACGCCGTGGCCAACTCCTCAGCGAAATCCTCGAACTGTGTCGGCGTTGTCGTCTGCTCCCCGCGCGGCTGCGTCGGTTTCACCCGGCCTTCGTTGAACCCGCGCGCCATCTCGGCATAGTCCTGCGCGAGGCTCGCGGACAGGCCCATCTGCTCGAGCGACTGCGCGAAGTCGGCATAAGGGAACTGGACGTAAGAGAGCTCGGGCTTCCCGATCTTCTGGCCGAGAATCCTCGCCGCCTCGCGCATCGTCAGGTCACGCGGGCCCATCAGCTCGCGCACGGTGAAGCCGGTGAAATCGCGCTTGCGAAGCGCGTCGGCGGCGACGAGCGCGATGTCCCGTGTCGCGATCTGCGGGAAGGCCAGGTCGGGCGCGACCGCTCCGCCGTCGATGCCTTGAGCCTTGATGAGGCCCAGCGTGGCGAAGTGGTTCTCGAAGAAGTAACTGGGGCGCAGCGCGAGCACGTTCAAGCCCGACATCTTCCGCAACCGCTCCTCCTGACGATGCAAACCGACGATCGGCCCGGAACCCTCTGGGAGCTGCGCACCGATGCTGCTGAGGAAGACGACGTACCGAACGCCGCTCTCGGCGAGTGCCGCGGTGGTGGTCTCCCCGATCTTGTCCTGATACGCCCGGAAGTCGGGCGCCGTCAGGTTCGGCGGGATGAGCACGTACACCGCGTCGGCTCCGCGGAACGCGTTGACCAGATATGCCCGGTCCGATGCGTTTCCGAGCGCCGGCTCAGCGCCTCGTTGCGTCAGCGAGGCCAGATGCTTCTCGGCGCGCGAGAGCGCACGGACCTTCTCTCCCTGTCCCAGCAGGATCTCGGCGATTGCCCGCCCTGTGTGTCCCGTCGCTCCCATGATCGCGATCATCGTCGCGTCTCCTCGTGAACCCACCCGAGCTGGACGCCCAGGCGGCACCGCATATGGAACCTCACATCCGGCCTTATCAGCAATCAGGCGTCGCCTATCGAGCTTCCCTGAATGATATGCACGAGGAACAGCACGATGGCGATGACCAGCAACACGTGAAGGACACCACCCAGGGTGTAGCTCGTCATCAACCCCAGGAACCACAGCACGAGTAAGAGGAATACCAGAAACAGCATGGGTCGAGCCTCCGACAACAGCTCTGCAATCGTCGGGCCGATCCCAGAGGCTTTGGCAACGACACTCGTTCGGTGGCGGCGTGCCGGTGCGGCTTGCGGACTACTGACTGGTCGTTGCTGACGTCGCGGCGCCCGTCGTCTGGATGAACTTCACGAGCTCCTGCTTCGCTTGCGCTCGGACCGAATCCTTCAGGTACAGCATGTGCCCGCTCTCGAAGAACGCGAAGTGGAAGCGGTTGTTCAGCGCGCCACTCGGATCGAGGTGCGAGATCGTGTAACGGGCGGTGCTGAAATCGGTGCCGCCGTCGAAGTAACCACCCAGGATCAGCGTGTGGAGGTATGGATTCTCCGCCATCGCCTGGCGCAGCATTTCTCCAACGTGCGTCTGCGGATCCTGACGCCATGGGCGCACGTCGCCCCAGACGTAGTACTTGTCGTCGGTCTCCCACTTCAGCTCGTCGCGCATGTACGCGTTGATGGCCGAGCCGAACGGACCGTTCCAGTTCTGGAGCGCCGGGTCCTCGTCGGGCTGCGCGCCCGAAGCGTCCTTGTCGATGCCGGTGTACCGGCTATCGAGGCGTCCGATCGTCAAGCCGCGATCGCGGAGCAGCTCCTTCCAGAAGCGCTGCTTCTCCACGCGCAGGTTGCTGTGGAGCACGAAGTCCGGCGAGACGCCGATCAGCCGGGCCACGCGCTGGGCCACAGCTGTTCGCTCCGGAAGGGTGATCAATCCGCCCTTGAAGAGCGCGAGCTGGTAGTCGCCGCCGGCGTACTTCTCGGCTTCGGCGATCGCCGCGGCAAGCGGCTGCGACTGCAGATCCGCCGGGAGCTTCTTGTGGTACCACGCGGCCGCTGTCATGTACGGCAGCGAGGTCACATAGCGCATGTCCGTGCCGCTCTCGTAGCTCAGGCCCGTCATCGACACCAGGACCACACCGTTGAGATACATCTGGTGCGTCTTCTGCAGGTAGCCGGCGAGTCCCGCCGCACGCGTCGTACCGTAGCTTTCGCCGATCAGGTACTTCGGCGACTGCCAGCGCCCCTCACGGGTGGTGAACAGCCGGATGAAGTCACCCATCGACTCGATATCGGCCTGCACCCCGTGGAACTTGTGCGGATCCTCTCCTGGCGCCATGCGGCTGTAACCGACGCCGATCGGGTTGATGTAGACAATGTCGGCGACGTCAAGAAGCGAATGATCGTTGTCGACGAGGCGGTACGGCGGTCGGAGCTGGAATCCGTTCTCGTCGTAGGCGACGCGTCGCGGACCAGTGAAACCGATGTGCATCCACAAGGAACCAGTGCCCGGACCACCGTTGAACGAGTAGACGAGCGGGCGCTTGGCCAGATCCGTTACGTTGTCGCGCGTGTAGTAGACATAGAAGAAGCTCGCGATTGCCTTGTCGTTCGGATCGCGCAGCACCAGCGTGCCCGCCTTTGCCGTGTAGGCGACAGGTTGTCCTTCAATGCGAACCGTGTGATGCGTGACCGAGGTCTTGTCCTTCAGCTCCGGAGCCGGCGGCTTTTTGGCGGCCTCGGACGCGGCCGCCTGCCCTTTCTGGTCCTGCGCGAGCGCCGGCGTTCCGGCCAGCACGGCCGAAAGAGCAACGGCCGCCGGCACAGCGTGCGTTCGCGGACGTCGTGTCAGCACGTTCACCTCCTGAGAGACGCCGGCGAGCCGGCGTGACGATGACAAAGTCGATCATAGCGGTCATGCGCGCTGGCGCGCTCATCGCTACGGCGCCAGAGGCCAACCTCGTCTTTGCTGACGCGCTCTCGATACCGTCGAAAGCGCGTCTCATCGCTCCAGGTGTTGCTGATCAGACTCAGCAGGCGGTCGAAACGTTCTGAACGGCCGTGCGCACGAAGGCCCGGCAACGCCGTTCGCTTGTTGCGCGCGAAACGGCGTGCCGGACTGAAACGACAGAGTTACTTGGGCGGCGGAGGAACTCTGCACAAAAACTGTGGTGAGACCAGACCGCCCGAATCCACCGCGTAGATCACCGCGTCGCTGTCGAGAATTATGTGCGCCATCACGGCGGAGCCTGTGCCTCCGATTGGACTGATGGACGGGACTGCGGCGGGAGCTTCGGTAATCTTGACAACCGTTTCCGACGAAAACGGCCCGAATACCACTGTTCCAGCTGAATTGCTCACGTACAGCGGAGCCGTACCATCTTCGGCGTCAACGGCCAGGAGCCGATAAAACCCATTTTCATTCGCGGGTGCGCCATTGGAGGGCAGGTGGCCACTCGGATTCGGTCCTGGCTCGCAGCGCGCCGACGGCGGCGTATTGGCCGACACCTGCACCGTGACAGGGCACAAGGCGATTCCATCCTGACTGGACGCCGAGAACGTAATCACTAACGTGCCCACGTCCGCGAGCGATGGGCGCCAGCCAAAGGAAGTGGCCACAGGATTGCCCGCAGTTGGGAGTGCCGGAGTCAGAACTGCGCCAGGTGGCAATCCGACAGCGTTCAGCGATACCGAATCGCCTGCATTCGCATCGGAGGCATCTACGCGGAACGTCAGAAGCCCGCCTACCGATACGGGGAAGGTGGCGTTACAAACAGGCGGTACGCCGACGGGCGGCGCCGGGAATGTTGGAGGGATACAGCCGCCGGCGGGACACGGCACGAGCTGGATGAGAAAGTCGAGAGCAACCGCACTCTTCGCGGTACCCGTACTGTCGACATCCTCTATCGTGACTTGAGTCGAATACAACGTCGTCGTGCCTGCGGGGCCGAGCAACGCGCCTGTTGTGTCCCACGTGTACATGCCCGATGGCGAAACGGTCGCAGGATTGGGTGCGCCCGACTCTGAACTGCCAGGCTGACAGAAGGTCGTTGGGCAGGTACCGCCAGGCCTGAACGAGCTGCTCTCGGATGCTGTGGACAACCGAAACCGTGTTGGGTCGCCGTCAGCGTCAGCCGCTGGAATTGTGAAGGAACACGTTGCGGGGTACGGACAAATCACGATCGGCGGAAGAGCGCTAACCGGCGCGGTGTTGCCGGAGCCGACAGTTACAGTCGTTTGGACTCGGTAGCCGCCGTCCGGGTTGTTGATATGAGCGTTACCATTATCCACGGATGAGATGCGACAGCAGCTATCGGTGAATGCGATGTACTGCCCGGCACTCGGATATGTGTGAGAGATGGTCGTATCGCGCGCGGGCAGGCTGGAGGGATCCAGCGCCAGCGCAAACAGCCAGTTGTTCGCGGTATCGACCGATGTGACCAGGTACATCAATGGTCCCAGGGGCGAGCCGACGGTCCCGCTGCCGTCCCCGAAGTCCAAACGCGTGTTGCCGATGAACTCCGGGAACACGTCGCCTATGCCAGGGTGCCCATCGGGTGCTGTGCAGATCACCGTTGTAAGAGTCGACGGGTTGACACACAAGTACCCATCTCTCCTGAAAGCGTTCTGAAGGCGGAATTCGACAGACGTGGCGCCGGTCGGCACCCAGGTGTAGTGCCCATAGCGGAAGTGTGTTGCTTCACTCGTCGCTGGAAACGCGAGCGCCGCGGTCGTCAAAATTGACAGGCCAAGTCCACGCCACGAGCGGTGTTTGCCGGTAAGACGTTTGCCGTCCGGGTCTGGATGGCCCAAGGGAGTCAATCGCATGGCGACACCTCACAACAAATGAGAAGAGGAACCTTCGACTAATATGAGGGGCTGGCAGGTCGAAAACGCATCATGTCGTCGATGAAAAGTGTCGATGCTAGGATCTGGAGAACTGCGCGCTGCCCCTCGAGTGCAACTCGATCTCGGCGCCCTATCGTGGATTCGATGTCGTCAGTATTCCGCCCCGGGCGGGGGATGCCACCTGCTGTTTGCGCTGAAGGTCCTCGCGCAGCTATCTCGGGTGACCGACTGGACAGACGCGCTCGACTGGCACGAACACATCGCGTTCGCGACCTACTCTGCGTTCGTCAACCGCGAGCGTCATACAACAGGATTGACGGACATCAGCGAGGATCTGGCGAACGAGTTGCTCGATGATGCCAACGTGAGTTTGATCGCCAGAAACTTTTACTAGTGTGTGAAGGAGACAACAGCCTGCTTGCGACACTGCAGGCATTTATGCCCCTGACTCACAACACCATCCCACCGGATTGGTCTTCAACATCGCATACGAATCCAGGGCAACTGCCGCTACACTCATGTCCCCGCGATGCTTGAAATGGCCGGCGTTCCGTACACCGGCTCCAGTCCGCTTGGCCATGCTCTCGCGCTGGATAAAGTCATCACCAAAAGACTCCTCCGCGAGGCCGGTATTCCAACCCCGAATTATCGCGTCCTCCGCGGCCCTGAGGACAGCGCTGAAGGCCTGCATTTCCCTGTCGTGGTAAAGCCAAGGCACGAATCCACGAGCTTCGGACTGCAGTTGATCACCGAGCCGGCAGCTGTGGGAGCGGCCGTCGAGGCGATCGTGGCCAACTACCAGCAGGAGGCGCTAGTCGAGGAGTATGTTGCTGGCCGTGAAGTGTGCGTGGCGTTGCTGGGTAACGACCGTGGCATCGAAATCTTCCCCATGGTGGAGCACGATTTCGGCGATCGGTTGGTACAGTTGGTAACGTGCGATGACAAGATGCACAAGGTCAGTACCGAACCAGGAAAGATCTGTCCTGCGTCACTGCCTGAAGCGTTGGCAGCGCAGCTTCGTGACATCGCCCTCGCGACCTTCCGCACCTGTCATTGTCAGGACTACGCGCGCGTGGATATTCGGCTCGATGCTGAAATGAATCCCTTTGTGCTGGAGATCAACTCGATGGCTTCACTCGGCCCGACCGGGTCATACGTGTTGGCAGCGCAGACCGCCGGCTACAGCTTCGATGGGCTGATCGGTCGGATTCTCGACGTGGCACATCGCCGGTACTTTACGAGGCCCATGCCTGTGGCGCGAATTGCAAACGCGGATGAATTCATCCAGCGGCTTCCCCATCGTTACGACACTGTCGTAGCCGAACGTGCGACCACCCTCTCCGGCGGGCAGAAGCAGCGGACCGCCATAGCGCGAGCGGTGCTGCGCGATGCCCACATCGTGATCCTCGACGAGCCGACCACGGGCCTGGACGCGGCTTCAGAACGCCTCGTCCTGGAGGCTCTGGAGCGCGTGGTGGCCGGACACACGGCCCTCACCATCGCTCATCGCCTCGCCACGGTTCGCCTCGCGGACCGCATCGTCGTGCTCGATCGCGGAGAGATCATCGAGCACGGCACGCATGCCGAACTCCTCGTCCGGAACGGCGCGTACGCGCGTCTTTATCGACTGTCAAACCGTCGACCCGGAAGCAACGCTCGCGACCGTCGCCCCGCCTACCCGCAAGCACCGGGTCGTCGACGAAAGCAGACCGTCGTGCGCGGAAACTCGGCCGACCGGTTACGCGGCCTCGCGGTCATAGAACTCGAGCGCGCCCCCGAGACGTTGGCTTCGACGAAGGCTCACTGATTGGCGCCGGGCTCCAATGGCCCGATAGGTTTTCAGTAGCCATGAGGCTAACGACGCCTTTTGCCACGGCTTCCCTTCGCCGAAGTCGCGCGGCCGGCCTTGGCGGCCACCTTCTTCTGTCGTTTCTTGACCTGCGCGAGAATTGCAGCTTGCTCGCTTGGGTCGAG
This sequence comes from Vicinamibacterales bacterium, assembly GCA_035259385.1. Lineage (GTDB taxonomy): Bacteria > Acidobacteriota > Vicinamibacteria > Vicinamibacterales > CAVVIG01 > QHWK01. The sequence goes on from DATFWL010000113.1 coordinate 7,468, forward strand.
TGCCAGAGGATCGACCTGCATTTCGGGATCGCTGGCATAGGAGCGATGGGTGTCATCGGACATGGTGAATTGAACCAGTACCGACCAGTCCCAGTAGCCCCGAGCGCCTCGTTTCTTGATGGTGTACCGCGAATCCATATCCAGCTGGAACCCGCCGTGCGTCAGCGCGGTTCCGCCGCTGCCCGGGATCGAGTAGAGATTGGGCCCGAACGGCGACGCGTCCGTTGTCGGCGATACGGGAATGAACGACGCGATCCAGTTCTGCACGCTCTTGACAGCGTTCGCCGTGTCCTCGACTCGGATGATCAGGAACGCGCCTCCTGGCACGGGCTTTCCAATGTCAACGTTACCCCAGCCCGAAAATGACGTGTACGTTCCATCGTCGTACTTAACCTCACCGGCGCAGTTGGTGAAGACGTGCTCCTCGCTCGCTGCCGTCGAATTGAATGTGAACCTGACGACGACGGCGACCGTCTCCTTGACACTTGGCATCGGCACCCCTTTCGGATGCCGATACTAGCAGTACCGCTGAGCTGCCGGATTATTTTTGAAACGCGGCGACAAGCCGGTGGTAGGCCGGATCTTCCCTCAGGTTGACCAGGTCGGGTTCGTGAGCAATCTCGCGCAGCTGGTAGCCGCCGCGAAGCGCACGTTCAAGAAGGCTGAGCGCGCGCGGCCGGTCGCGCGCCAGCTCCGAGACGAGGGCCGCCTTGAACAGGATCGAGGGTATCAGCGTCGATTGCTCCATCACGGGCACGAGCTCGGCAAGTGCTTCGCTGGTACGACCGTCGCGCGCGAGATCCAGGGCAAGGGTGCTGCGCGCCTCGAGATCGCCCGGCTCCGCGGCGATCCGCTGGCGCGCCAGATCGATTGCCGAGGCATAGCTGGCATGCGCTTGTGCCTTCTGACCGGCAACGAGCCGCTGGGCGTCGGCGAGATTCCCCCAACGCACGTAGGAGTTCGCGCCGAGCTGCACTCCACGCTCGAACGCCGACACCGACTCGGCGTACCGACCCTCGAAATACAACAGCGTCCCCAGGTTCGAGTAGGTGGAAGGGTCAGGCGAAATCTCGAGCGAGCGCTGGAGGACGGCGGCAGCGTCGTCCGTCCGATCGAGCTGGTGGTACACCGCCGCCAGCGCCGCGTACACGCGCGTGTTGTCCGGCGCGAGCCGACGCGCCGTCTCATAGAGCGGGATCGCCTCGTTGTACCGTCCTTGGCGGTAGAGGAACGCGGCGAAACGCATCAGCGGCTCCCACTCCTGCGGTCCGGCGTCAACGGCGCTGCGGTACGCCTGCTCGGCGGTCGCGGGATTCTTGCGTGCGACGGCGAGATCGCCGATGCGCCAGAGCAGTTCGGGGTTCTTGGGATCGAGTGCCAGCGCGCGATCGTACGCCGCGGATGCCTCGTCGTACTGGCCGCGCAGCGCCAGCGCCGCGCCCTCGGCCATGTGCGCGAACGCAAGCTGCGAGTCGCCGCGCACCGCGCTGCGCGCCGTCGCCATGGCCTGCGCCTGCCAGTGCCCGTCCGGACTCTGGGAATTCTTGCGCCAGTACGCGAGGCTCAGGCGCGCTTCCGCGAGCGGATACGGCGATCGCAATTGCAATGCGCGCTCGAGTTGCTCGATCGCTCGATCGATGTTCCCTTCGCGGTACGAGGTGCGCAGCAGCTCGGTCGCGCTGTGGTAGAGGTCCGACGCAGAGGCGTTCGCGTCCAACGACGTGAGAGACGTACGCGTCGGCGGCTGCCGCGTCAGCCACCGCGCAATCGTCGAACGGCCGAACCAGCCGGCCGTGCCGAGAGCGATCGTCGCCGCAACCGCCCCGATCACCAGCGGCCGGCGGCGTCGCGTAACCGGCCGCTCCATCGTTTCGGCCTGTGTCATCACCAGCGCCGGCGGCGGCTGCAGCCGCGCGCTCAACTGTCGCAGCGCCGCGAGCACGGCGGCGCCGCTCGGATAGCGATCGGCTGGATCGGCCGCCAGGCACTTCTCCACCACGGCCGCGAGTTGATCCGGCAGACCGGCGGCCTTACGAAGCGGCAGCGGGCGGCCGTCGAGCTTCTCTCGGACCAGCGTCGCGTTGGTTTTGCCGCGGAACGGCAGCGATCCCGTGAGCATTTGATACAGGACGACGCCGAACGAGTAGACATCCGATCGCGCGTCGACCGGATCGCCGACCGCCTGTTCCGGGGACATGTACGCGGGCGTCCCGATCGCGACGCCGGCGCCGGTCAGCGATCCGGCGGGCGGCTGCGATTCGGAGTCAGGCCCGATCTTCTTGGCGATCCCGAAGTCGACGACTTTCACCAGGCCCGACGCCGCGATCATGATGTTGCCCGGCTTGAGGTCGCGGTGAACGACGCCGGCGGCGTGCGCCGCCGCGAGCGCTTCGGCAATCTGCATCGCGTACGACAGCGCCTGCGGGATTGGCAGCTTGCCGAGCGACAGCAGTGCCGACAGCGGCTCGCCACGCACGAACTCCATCACGATGAAGTCGGTGCCCTCGGCGCTGTTGATTTCGTGAACGGTGATGATGTTCGGATGGGCCAGCCCGGACGCCGCGCGCGCCTCGCGGAAGAACCGCTGCTTGCGGACCGCGTCGTGCGGAGTGTCCCGCCCCAGGATCTTGATCGCGACCTCGCGATCGAGGCGTGTATCGCGTGCACGCCACACGTCGCCCATGCCGCCGGCACCGAGGTGCGCGACGATTTCGTAGTGCAGCAGCCTGCGGCCGATCACACGCGCAACCCGCCAGGCATTGCGGGAAATTCTATACTGACCAGTTTGATCTGTCGCCGTCGATCAGGTGGCCGATCGTGCCGAGGATCGATCGCAGACCCGCTCGCCTGCTGCGAGCACACGCCATCTCGAGCGCCGCATCGGCCTGTGATCACAGAATCAGGATGGTGACGTCGCCGGCTTCGCGTGAACGACCCGCGTGACGTTCTCTCTTCAGTCCAGGTATTTCACCAGCACGACTTCATTCCGCTTCTCGTTGTAGATGACATCGTCGACCATCGCGCGCGTCATCACCAATCCTAAACCGCCAGGACGAAGTCCCATTTCCTGGCGCACGCGATCGTGCGCCAGCGGGTCGTCGTCCGGATTGGAGATCGCCGAATGAGCCAGTCGATTGATGTCGAAGCCTTCGCCCGGGTCGGCGATGCGGTAGAGGAGCATTCGTCGTGCCCGCAGACACGAAATGCGCACTGTGCGAGTCGGGTCGAGACGACCACCCCACTCGATGGCGTTCGTCAAGAGCTCGCCGAACGCCTGCGCGACCGACTGGCGCACATCGTCGGGAAGCCTGGCGTCGAGCTGCATGACGAACTCCCGGACCCGCTCACCAACTTCGAGTGAACACGGCGCAATGATCTCGAGCCACTCGGGCCGCGCCGATACCACTTCGATCGGCAGGGTCGCGGTCGGCGATGCCGCGAGCACGTCGCTCACCAGCTCGACGATCCGGCGCGGGGCGAACGGCTTCCGGACGAAGGCGTGGGCCTGCTCGCGAAACGATCGCAGAAGCGTTTCTGGTGTGTCATCCGCCGTCATCATGACGACGCGCGGCGGTGACGCATGGTTGCGTGCCTGCGCGAGGACATCGAGGCCGTTGATGCCGGGCAGCCCGATATCGAGGAGCAGCAGATCGAATGGCTGCTGTTGCAGCTTGCGCAGCGCCTCAGCGCCGTCGCTCGCCTGGTCGGCGTGATGGCCGGCCTGGTCGAGAAGAGAAGTGATCGCGTGCCGCAACGCCCCGTCGTCGTCGACGACGAGGACGCGCCGGCCGGCACTGGCAGTCATCTCCAAGCTCCCGCAGATTTTGACAAGGCCTGATCAGATTGGGGTGAATCGCAGTAGTGTAGGCCGGTCGCGGTCCCGCAACACGAGAATACCCATGGACGAGCCGCCTTCTGCCGCCATGCCCGGACCTGTCAATGACCACGCCGAAATCGTGCACGAGGTCGCGCGAGCGCTCGGCCAGTCGGCGACGCTTGCGGACGCGGCGCCGAAGATGCTGGCCGCGGTCTGTGACGCGCTCGGCTGGGAGTACGGCGCGTTGTGGGAGGTGGATCGCCCTGGAACCGCGCTGCGATTTGTCGGTTCACGCCACGACGATTCGCCTCGTTTCACAGAGTTTGTCGACCTCAGTCGAAGGACGGCGCTCGCCCGCGGCATCGGCCTGCCCGGACGGGTATGGGCGAGCGGACGTCCGGCGTGGATTCCGGACGTCGTCGTCGATGGCAACTTTCCTCGCGCGCCGGCCGCCGAACGCGTCGGACTCCACGCCGCATTCGCGCTGCCCATCCTCCGCGGTGCGGACGTCGTGGGCGCGATGGAGTTCTTCAGCCGCGAAATTCGCGAGCCCGACGCCGCGCTTCTCGAAACGATGATGACGGTTGGCGCCCAGGTCGGCCTCTTTGCCGCAGGTCGATGGGCTGCCGACGAGCTCGACGCGTTTTTCAGTCTGTCGCCCGATCTGCTGTGCGTCGCCAGCCTGGACGGATCGTTCCTTCGCGTGAACCGGGCCTGGACCCGCGTCCTCGGCTATGACGAGGCGGAACTGCGGGCGGCGCCCTACATCGACTTCGTTCACCCCGACGACCGCGCCGTGACGCTGCAGGCGATGTCGCAGCTCACGACCGGGGTGCACGTGATCAACTTCCAAAACCGATATCGCACTCGCGACGGTGCGTATCGCTGGTTCGAATGGAGCTCGACGCCATCTGTCGATCGGGGTGTGGTGTACGCGGCAGCGCGTGACATCACAGATCGCAAGAAGGCCGAAGCGATGATGCGGCAGTCTGAGGAGGAGCTGAAGGAGCTGGTCCGCGAACTCGAGGTGGCGCGGCAGAAGGCGGAATCGGCGGCGGTCGCAAAAGGCGAGTTCCTCGCGAACATGAGCCACGAGATTCGAACGCCGATGAACGCGGTCATCGGGATGACCGGCCTTGCCTTGCAGACGCGGCTCACGCCGCGCCAACGCGAGTACATTCGCACGGCCAACGACTCGGCGGAGGCGCTTCTCACAGTCCTGAACGACATCCTCGACGTTTCGAAGATCGAGGCGAGGCGACTGGCGCTCGATGCGGCTCCCTTCAGCTTACGCGACACGGTTGAAGAGGCGGTGAGGCTGTTCGCGCCTCGCGCGGATGAGAAGCGGCTCGAGCTGGCCTGTCACATTCTGCCGGACGTACCCGACGGCCTGGTCGGCGACGCGGGCCGCCTCCGTCAGGTGCTCGTCAATCTGGTCGGAAACGCGGTGAAGTTCACCGATGCGGGTGACGTCGTCGTGCAAGTGGCCACCGAGAGTGTGACGGCCGACGAAGCCGTGCTGCGCTTCAGCGTGTCCGATACCGGCATTGGCATCCCGCAGGATGCGCAGCGGCGGATCTTCGGTGCGTTCGTGCAGGCCGACGCGTCGACGACCCGCCGCTTCGGCGGCACCGGCCTGGGTCTGACCATATCCGCCCACCTCGTGGAGATGATGGGCGGGCGGATCTGGGTCACCAGCGAAGAAGCGCGAGGCAGCCGCTTTCAGTTCGATGCGCATTTCGGCCGTCATTCGAATCCGATTCCGGAACGACCCTCCGGATCGAGACTCGACGACCTGCACGTACTCGTTGTCGACGACAACGCGACGAACCGCACGATCCTGGCGGAGGTGCTCGGCAACTGGAGTATGGACGTCACGTCAGCCGAGAGCGCGACGGCGGCGGTGAAAGCGATGCGGAACGCGATCGCCCTCAATCGGCCGTTCGACCTCGTACTGACTGACGCGATGATGCCGGAGGTCGACGGTTTCTCGCTCGCGCGTCAAATCGCCGCCGACGACATGTTGTCGCACGCCAAAGTGATCATGCTGACCTCGGCAAGTGCGGCGACTCGGCGCCCGCGCGGCCTCGACCGGACGATCGTATCGGAACTGACCAAGCCCGTGAAACAGTCGGATCTGATGGACGCGATCCTGGACGCGTTCGCCCGTGACGATCGTCGCGCATCGGCGGACCGCCGCCGCGTGCCGCCACGGCCAATGAATCGCCGTCTGCGCGTATTGCTCGCCGACGATAATCCGACGAACCAAAAGCTCGTCGCACTGCTCCTCGAGCAGCAACGGCATCGCATCACGACTGTTGGTAGTGGCAGGCAGGCGGTCGACCGGGCTGCGAAGGAGCGGTTCGATCTCGTGCTGATGGATGTCCAGATGCCCGAGATGGATGGGTTCCAGGCGACCGCTGCCATCCGCGAACGGGAACGCGACCGAGGCATTCACACGCCGATCATTGCGATGACGGCTCATGCGATGGCCGGCGACCGCGAACGATGCCTGGCCGCCGGAATGGACGCCTACCTGGCAAAACCGCTCAGGCCCGAGGACCTGATGGCCACGATCGCCCAGTTCTTCCCGACGAGCGCACCCTCGCCAGCGACGCGTCGCGACTCCGAGAGCGGCGGAACGCCCGACGCCATGTCGATCGACGAGGCGGCGCTGCTCGCCGATTTCGGTGACAACCGAACGGTACTCGTCGAGGTGATCGGCGTGTTCCTCAACGACGCCCCCGCGTACCTCGGCAGAATTCGGGCCGCATCGGCGTCGGATGATGCCGTTGCGGTCGCCGCCGCAGCGCACGCGCTCAAAGGGTCGGTCGGGTTGTTCTCGAAGGGCGCTGCCTACGAAGCGGCACGTGCTCTCGAGCAGGCGGCCAAAGCGGGCGATCCCAGCGCCCGCGACGCGCGACTGCGCGACATCGACTCGGCGCTCACACAGCTATGTGCGACACTCGAGGCGATTCGGCAGAAACTCGCGGCGCAGTAGCCCTCGTGATCGGGCGGCACTGCCCCGTCGAAATCGTCCGGGGAGCTTTATTCCCGGTCCGTACCGCCCGTGCGATATGCTCTGCAGCACTCGTTCCTCTTGTCGTGGAGTACGAGACCCATGGCCATTTCGAAAACGCATGCGCTCGACCGGCGCGGCTTTCTGAGGGGCGCCGCGGCCACGGCGGCCCTCGTCGTCAACCCGCCAAACGTCTCGGCGCAGGCTGAACCTGCTCGCGGCGCGGCGTTGCCGCCGTCGCCCGCCCAGGTGGCGGCAGAAACGAGCGCGCCTCCGCCGCGGACCGGCGCCTACACCGTCGATCGTCCCGGCGCCGACTTCATGGCCGACGTCATCAAGTCGCTCGGCTTCGAGTACGTCGCGGCGAACCCGGGCTCGTCGTTCCGCGGCCTGCACGAATCGCTCATCAACTACGGCGGCAACACGAATCCCGAGTTGCTCACGTGCTGTCACGAGGAGTCGTCGGTCGCGATGGCGCACGGCTACGCCAAGATCGAAGGCAAGCCGATGATGGTGATGGCGCACGGGACCGTCGGCCTGCAGCACGCGTCGATGGCGATTTACAACGCCTACGCCGACCGCGTGCCGGTGTACATCGTCCTCGGCAACGTCCAGGACGTCACCTACCGGCGCAGCGTCGTGGAGTGGACGCACAGCGTGCAGGACGCGGCCGCGATGGTGCGCGACTACACGAAATGGGACGACGCGCCGGTGTCGCTGGCGCATTTCGCCGCCTCGGCGGTGCGCGCTTACAAGATCGCGATGACGCCGGCGATGGGGCCGGTGGTGATCGTCGCGGATGCGGTCATGCAGGAGGAGCCGATTCCCGCCTCCGATCGACACGCATTGCGCGTGCCGGCGCTCACGCTGGCCGCGCCGCCGGCCGGTGATCCCGCGGCGATCGCCGACGCGGCGCGGATGCTGGTTGCGGCGGAGCGTCCGGTGATCGTCGCGGGTCGGTGCGCGCGCACCCCGAACGGCGTCAAGCTGCTCGTCGAACTCGCCGAAACGCTGCAGGCGCCCGTGCACGATCGGCCGTTCCGTTTCCGCATGAACTTCCCGACCCGGCATCCGCTCTACGGGGCGGGAAATCTGGCGGAGGCCGACGTGATCCTCGGCCTCGAGGACTCCGACTTCTGGTTCACGACGCACGCCCAGACGCCGGTCAACCGCACCGGCATGGAGATCCGCAGCACCAGCAAGGCCAAGCTGATCACCATCTCGTCGAACGATCTCGTCGCGAAGAGCAACTATCAGGATTTCGGCGCCTACGCCGAAGTCGATCTCGCGATCGCCGCCGATGCCGAAGCGAGCCTGCCAGCGTTAATCGACGCCTGCAGGCGTCTGATCGGGCCCGATCGGAAGCGCGCGCTCCACGAGCGGGGCGCGAAGCTCGCCGAGGTGTCGACACGGCTGGCGCAGGAGTCGATCGAGCAGGCGGCGTGGGGCTGGGACGCGAGTCCGATCACGACGGCGCGGCTGTCGGCAGAGATCTGGAACGAGATCAAGCGCGAGGACTGGTCGCTGGTGTCGGACGTCACCTTCATGAGCTTCTGGCCGACTCGCCTGTGGGACTTCGACAAGCCGTATCACTACATCGGCGGACAGGGCGCCTACGGCATCGGCTACGGCGCGCCAGCTGCGGTCGGCGCTGCGCTCGCCAACCGGAAGCACGGACGGCTGACGGTGAACATTCAGTGCGACGGCGATCTCAACTATGCGCCCGGAGTGCTGTGGACGGCGGCTCATCACCGCATCCCGCTGCTGACCGTGATGCACAACAACCGCGCTTACCACCAGGAGCGCATGTACGTCCAGGACATGGCGGCGCGCGCCGAGCGTGGCATCGATCGCGCCAGCATCGGCACCGCGATCACCGATCCGAACATCGACTACGCGACGATGGCGAAAGCGTACGGCGTCTACGGCATCGGACCGATCGATAACCCGCACGACCTCGGGCCGGCCTTGCGGCGGGCGATCGAGGTCGTGAAACGCGGCGAGCCAGCGCTGGTCGACGTCCTGACGCAGCCGCGATGAGGCCTCACATGAGCAGGCTGGCGATCGCTCTCGGTGCCGCGCCGGTGCTGGTGCTCTCGCTCGCCGCCGCCGCGCAGGCGCCGGCGGCGGCCGGCAACGTGGAGAATGGCAAGCGTCTCTTCGAGAAGGACGGCTGCTACGAGTGTCATGGCTTCGTCGGGCAGGGCAGCAGGGACGGCGCCAGGATCGCCGCCACGACGATGAACACGCAGGCGTTCATCCGCTACGTCAGGCGGCCGTTCGGCGCGATGCCGGCGTTCACCGAGAAGGTGATGTCGGATCAGGAATTGACCGACGTCCACGCCTACCTGAAAAGTCTGCCAGCGGCGAAGGCGCCGCGGGACATTCCGCTCCTCGATCGACTTCGCGAGAAGTAGGACTGCAGGCCGCCGGGTCGCTCGCGACGCTTCGTCGGGCGGAATCGCGGATTCGCCTACCAGTGCAGAGTGACTCGCCGCAAGATGCCCGCTTGGAACACCTGGCCGAGGGGGAATTGCGGGCGTGTGCCGTAGGTGTAGGAAAGCTGGAGACGCGTCGCCGCGACGACCGGCATCTCCCCCGTCACGCGTAGGCCGCGCAACACATGCCCGTCTCTGCCGGTGAGCCCGAACTCGGTTTCGCCCGTGAGCGCCGCATCGTCGATCAGTGCCAGCCGGCCGCTGATCCTGGAGCTCACGCCGGAGTCCGTCGGTGAAATGGAGCCCGCCGTGAGCGCGGCGCGCAGGTCCACGCAGCCCGCGGAACGCGGCGCCAGCACGGGAAGGTCTACTTCAACGCGAGACGAGCCTTTGTTGGCTTCGGCTAGCGCCGAGTCCGATGCGCTCTGATGCACGTAGCGTACGGTCATTCGACCCAGCCATCGCTGCCGCCATTCGAACGAGGTGATGTCCAGCTCCCGCGAGGCCGTGGCCTGCCGCTGCTGAACCGCGGCCACTTGCCCGCTCCCGTGCCCGTCGTAGGCGATGCGCAGCGATCTCAGCGTCGTGTCATCCCCAACGGGGTCGGACGAAGGGCGCGAGACGCTCGTGACCGCGGCAAGAGTAAGGCCCGGCAGCGGCTGCATCTGTGCCTGCGCGGCCTCACGGTCAACTGACGACACTGACGCCATGTTCGCCGCGGTCCGCGGCGCGGCGGCGCCGCGCAGCACGATGGTCTCGATTCCGGCCCGGGGCCATTGACCGACGAGACGCGCCGACGCCAGCGGCGCCCAAGGGGCATCGGCGGTCCCGGCCATACGCACATCCGTCACCATTGCGAGGTTGCCGACAACGTTCGCCTGGATCCCCGTTCCGACACTCGTCTGCGCGCCGGGCGAGCCACCGGGGATCAGGACCTGGGGCGTCACGGAGAGGCGGCTGCTCGGCGCGAAGCTCACGGCCGCCGCGGCGAAGGCGGGTGAAGCTGGACGTGGGCCCGCGGCCGGCAAAAGCATCTGCCCGAAGGACACGCTCAACGGCGCGCTGCTCGTGGTCGTGAGCGTCAGCCCCCGCGCTGGCGATGCCAGTGCCGGGCCGGCAAGCGCGGCGCCACGAAAGACAGCCGGAAGACGATAGTCGCCGAGACTGGACGCGACCGAGACGTCATCGAGATCGAAATCCGGCATCTGCAGAACGAGGCTCCCTACACGAGGGCCGCTCCCGTCGTCAATCAAGGAGATGGACGGCAACGCCAGACCGCGATCGGTCGCCGGCTTGGGCTCGACGGTGTTGAAGTTGATTCGAGAAGTCGCAGCGCCCGAGCCGAGCGGAGCCACCGTCGTCAACATCACGGCCTCTTGCGCCGTGGCGACGAGGGACGCCATCAACGCAAAGGCACAAACGGCGACAACTCGTATCCGCAGGTTCGGACGATGGGGGCAGAGGACGGCGGAGAAACCTAGATTGAGGGCCATTTGGCGATCGAGGCGACAGATCATGGGTTGCGTTGCGCGGATTCGCGCGAGACCCATACATCGTATCGGTTATCGATGCCGTCCCGATATCCGGTAAAGGGGGGAAGGCTCAGAACTTCCAATTCCGGCCTTACATTCTTGTTTGATGCGGCAGGCATGGGCGGAGATCGAAAGGTTCGCGTCAGTCGCGCGGTCTACGCACTCCATCGTGATGAAGTGGGTGTCACGCCGGATGGTAGACTCCGGCGCCATGCATCGCTCGTTGATCACGCGCGCCTCTCTCCTGGCCGTCCTGGCCGTCGTACTACGGCTGCCGGTCTCGATCGCCGCGCAGATCGATCCATCGTCGTTCGCGGCGCTGCGGTGGCGACTCGTCGGTCCGTACCGCGCCGGCCGCGTGTCCGCCGGCGCGATCGACCCGTCGGATCCGAACACCTACTACTTCGGCACGCCGGGCGGGGGCGTCTGGAAGAGCACGAACGCCGGTCAGACCTGGACGCCGATCTTCGATCGCACCGGCATCGCCTCGATCGGTGCGCTGGCCATCGCGCCGTCGAATCCGCGGATCATCTACGCCGGCAGCGGCGAAGAGACGCGCGGCGACGGCGTCTTCAAGTCGACCGACGGCGGCGCGACGTGGACCAGCGTCGGCCTGCAGGACACCCATTTCATCGGCTCCATCGTCGTCTCCGCCGACAACCCGGACGTCGTCCTCGTCGGCGCGATCGGCGATCGGCTGCCGGGGCCTGATCGCGGCGTCTTCCGCACGACCGACGGCGGCCGCACGTGGACGAAGGTGCTGTTCGTCGACGACCGCGCCGGCTGTCCGTCGATCGCCGCCGCGCCGGATGCGCCGCGGATCCTCTTCGCGTCGCTCTACCCGGCCGCGGGCGCCCGCGGTGCGTCACTTGTGCCGCCGTTCGACCCGGCGCAGCCGATTCCGCCGCCGGACGCCCGCGAGCAGAAGCGCGCGCCGGCGATCTTCAGGTCGACCGACGGCGGCGCCACCTGGACGCCGCTCGCGGCGAAGGGCCTCGCGTCGCCGCCAATCGGCCGCCAGGCGCTCGCCGTCGTTGCGAAGAGCCGCGGGCGGATCGTCCTCGCCGGCCTGCGTGAGGGCCTCTTCCGCTCCGAAGACGGCGGCGCCACCTGGATGCGCGCGACGGACGATCCGCGCATCAGGCCGGTCGGCGTGATCGCCGATCCGGGCCGGCCGAACATCGTCTACGTCACGCAGACTGCATTGTATCGATCGATCGACGGCGGCCGGACGTTCGACGCCTTCGCCGGCGCGCCGAGCGGCGACGATTTTCAGCTGCTGTGGATCGATCCGCGCAACTCCTCGCGGCTGCTGGCTGGCGTCGATCAGGGCGCGGTGGTGAGCGTGGACGCCGGCGCGACCTGGAGCAGTTGGTACAACCAGCCGACCGGCCAGTTCTATCACGTCGTCACCGACGATCGCTTTCCCTATTTCGTCTACGCCGCGCAGCAGGACAGCGGATCGGTCGCGGTGCCGCACCGCAGCGACTTCGGCGAGATTTCCTATCGCGACTGGTACTCGCCCGGCGGCTTCGAGTTCGGCTACATCGCGCCCGATCCCCTCGACGAGAACATCGTCTTCGCGGGCGGCTGGTATCGGACCGTCGTCAGGTTCGATCGGAAGACGGGACAGGTCGTCACCGTGTTCGTGCCCGGTGGCAGGTACCACTCCGTCAACAACGCGCCGATGGCCTTCTCGCCGCACGATCCGCACACGCTGCTCTACGGCACGCAGTTCATGATGACGAGCGCCGACCGCGGCCAGACATGGATGGAGATCAGCCCCGACCTCACCGCAGTGCCGGGCGAGCAACCGGCGCCGGCGGAGTCACGCACTCGTCCTCCGGCGGCGATCACGACGTTCTCGGCGTCGGCGGTGAACGCCGGCGTGATCTGGGCGGCGACCGGCAACGGCCAGATCCAGCTGACCGAGGATGGCGGCCGGACGTGGACGCGCGTGACGCCGCCGGGACTGCCCGCGGGCGGCGCGTTCGAAATCATCGAGGCCGGCCGTCACGATGCGGCGACGGCATATGCAGCGCTCATCGTCCCGCAGAACATGCATGCATATCTGTACCGGACGCACGATGCGGGCCGGACGTGGCAGCCGATTGGCGAGGGACTTCCGGATACCGCGTTCGCGCGCGTCGTCCGCGAGGATCCGGTGCGGCGCGGCCTTCTCTTCTGCGGCACCGAGCGCGGCGTCTACCTGTCGTTCGACGACGGCGATCGCTGGCAGTCGCTGCAGCTCAATCTGCCGTCTTCATCGATGCGCGACCTCGTCGTTCACGGCAACGACCTCGTGCTGGTCACCTACGGGCGGGGGATCTGGATCCTCGACGACATCACGCCGCTCCGCGAGGCGGGCCGGACCGGCTCGGATCTCGGGCTGCTGCGACCGGCGGTGGCCGTTCGCGCGCGGTGGGACGTCAACAGCGACACGCCGCTGCCGATCGAGACACCAACCGCGCCGAATCCGCCCGAGGGCGCGGTGGTCGACTACGTGCTGCCGTCGGTCCCGGAGGGCGAACTCACACTGACGATCACCGACCCTCGCGGACGTGTCGTGCGCTCGTTCTCGTCGGTCGCGCCGCCGCCCCCCGCGCTGCTGGCAAACGTCCCGAGCTACTGGTTCGCGCCGCCGCCGATCCTGACGAAGAACCGCGGGCACAACCGCTTCGCCTGGAACCTGCGGTATCCGCCGCCGCGCGTGCTGCCGTTCGGTTATTTCGGCGGCCTGCTGCAGTTCGTCGAGTACACGCTCGCCGATCACGCGATACCGGGAGCGACGCCGCGCGAACAGCCCGAAGGTCCGCTCGTGCTGCCGGGCGAGTACACGATTGAACTGTCGGGAGGCGGCCGCCGCGATCGCAAGACGCTGGTCGTCCGGCCGGATCCCCGGGTCAAGGCGTCGGCGGCCGAACTCGCCGCGCAGTTCGATCTGACCGAGCGCGTTCTCGACATGCTCGCGGTGACCTACAGTGGCTGGACGTCGCTGCGCGATCTGCGCGCGACGATCGCCGACCACACGAAGGCGCTGGCCGGCGCTGGCGAGGCCGCCGATGCCAGAGAGGCGATCGAGGCATTCGACAAGAAGATCGACGCGATCCAGAACGGCTCGTCGGCGGCACCGGGCGTTGGCATCGTGAACCGCGACGCCGCGCGGCTGTATGAGATGCTGGTCAGCGGCGACGCGCAGCCGGCGCAACCGCTCGTCGCGGCGATCGGCGAATCGTGCCAGGCGCTGGCGACGGCGCTCGAGTCGTGGCGGCGCGTTGCGGCGGACGATTGGCCCGCGATCGATGCGACGTTGACCCGGATGAAGCTGTCACCGCTCGGCGACGCCGCCGCGCCGGCGACGCCGCGCTGTGAGCCGTGAACGAATTGCGCATGCGCCGAACGCCACGAAGTCACGAAGACACGAAGCACGATTTCCCACCGCGCGTGACTTGTTCACATCTGTGCCGCGACGATCGCCAGGGCATGCGCTTCCCGCACGGTCAACGCCTTGCCAGCTTGTGCGTGCACCTGATTGAGGTACGCAACGCCTCCACCCTCAGATTCGTTCCAGTGGTGGGAACTCCCAGCCGTCCGGGCCGCCGTGCGGCCAGTGATCTTGCCGCCGCGACTGGCGCGAGCCATCGAAATTTTTCCAGACCAAGGGCGCGAATGACTGGGTCGAGTTCTAGCACGCGGTGAGCATCGACAGGCGCGCCTACGGCATGGGCTTCGACGACGCGGCCGACCAGAGTTGTGTCGCGATCCTCTCGGTCGAAGAGCACGTGTCGAAGATCCGCATCGGAATCGGTTGGTAACGTGACAAAGGCCCGCGTCTCGAGCCCCTGTGCGTAGTGAAACATCGTACGTGTAAAGCCGGTTGAACTTGCCGACGGAGACCGGTAGGCTTTGTCCGCGATGACCTCCGCACTGATTCCACGTTTATCCAGGTTCGACGCATAGAGCGGCCGCGTGCCGTTCTCGCGGTCCTTGCTTTTACGGCTTCACCGCAACCGACGAAAGAGTGAGGCCATCGCGGTTCGCCGATCGTATTGGCGCAGCACGGGAGGCACCCCGATGAGCCGTTCGGTCTCTTTTCTACTGGGCGGTCTGGCCGCGCTCTACCTGCTGTGGTTCGCGGCCTGGCTAGTATTGGGATCGGTCGCCTTCGGGCCGGCGCACTACAGCTGGGAACAGACGCTGGTGGCGGCGGCGGCGGCCATTGCCGCGTTCAATGCCTCACGGCAAACTCAACGACCGTATCCGCTGTTCCTCGCCATGATCGGCGCGGGACTCGCAGCGTTGGCAGTGTCGTGGGCCACTTACAGTGTGGACCACACTTCGTCCCTTCGTTTTGCCGGACACGATAAGCCTGACTATTCCTCGGTCAGCTACAGCGTATTCGTCTTCATCTGGATCTGTGCGTGGGGCTATCTCGCGATTGATCGCCTCCAGCGCCGGCCGGTTTCCGTGCTCACCGCGGTGGTTTTCACGGCGCTGATTGTCGGGTTGGCCGTCATTCTCGGGGCCTTCTACTATCCGCAATACCGATCCTCCATCGGCACGGCCGCCGGGAGACTCGACGCCGTGACCTCAGGCCTCGAGTTCGCGGCGTTGATTGCCGGCTTGGCGTGCATCCTGCTGGGAGAGCGCGCCGTCGTGACCGCAATGGTTATTGCCACGGCGATCCTCCTGGCGGGCGACATCGCTTACAGCGAGACCGATGTTCCGCCCGCGATCCAGGCGGTGTGGATGTTCGGTCAGCTGCTCCTGCTGTCCGCTCTCCTGGTGTTGCCGAAGGCGCTTGCGTCAGTTCCACGTCGAGGGATGCCAGCGCCGGATCTGGACGCCAGGTCAATGGGTCGCTCCGCACTGTCCGGCATTCTCATCCTTCTTTCGATTGGGTGCGTGCTGTTGTCGGCGGCGCTCGGATTGATTCCCGTTCATCCTGTGTGGAAGTCGTTCTTTTCCGTACTCTTCGTGGTCGGGCTGATGGTCAGCATGGTCTGGCTCACGGATCGTTTCGACGAAACCGTGGAGTACTTGAAAACCTATGCGTCGAACCTGCTGCAGCGACCGCTCGAGGTAGAAGATTGGCGGGAGGCCGACGCTCGGATCCGGACTACGCTGCAGTCCACCGGCCTGGGGGCGTACCTGGACGCGCTTCGCGAGGCCGCGGGCCGCTTGAAAGACGACGTGCTATTCCTGGGACCCGAGCGTCTGTATCCCACACCGAAGCGCGGGCCACGGGACTCGACCAGTTGTTTCATCGTGATGCCGTTCAGCAGTGAGTGGTCCAACGACGTCCACCGCACGTTGGCCGAGGCTTGCAGAGCGTCGTCGATCAAGCCGGTCCGAGGAGACGATCTGTTCACCCCAACCGACATCCTCGTGGATATCTGGCACAGCATCAACGACGCAGACTTCGTCATTGCCGACATCACAGGCAGAAACGCAAACGTGCTCTACGAACTCGGCATCGCGCACACCTTGGCAAAACCGGTGCTGATCGTCTCCCGCAATGCGGCGGACATTCCGATCGATCTGGGCACGCGGCGTGTGATCGTGTACGGTCAGTCTGGCAGTGACTGGAATGACGACCTTGGCATCAAGGTCTCCAAGGCGATCAAGGAGATCGCGGGCCTGTATCGTTTGCGCGCGCCAGAAGGACAGTCGGCAGCGCAAGTCGTGCCCAATGAATCAGCGTCAGCCAGTGCGCTGACCGTGTAGCCGCAGAAGAAGGTGTCCCGCCGGTCGTTTTGCGCTGGTTGCGGGGCGCGCAGTTAACGATTTTGGAGCTTCCCCGGATCGTGGCGGAAATGCGTGCTGCGAGTTGAAGCCCGAACGATCCTGAATCGCTACTACTCGTATCCAATCCCCAGCTCTGTTGCGACCGTCGCGAGTGGCGAGTCGGCCGTCCACAGTTTCAGGCGCCCGACGATGGCGGACGCGAGCAGGTGCGCGTCGATCCAGCCGATCCCGCGGCCGCTTAGCTTGCGGTGGCGCACGAACGCGACGACTTCCGCGTGGGGCACGAGCGGCGCCTGTTCGATACGCTCATAGTTCGCGAGAAGCGACCTGCGCCCGCCCTTGTCTCCGATGAGCAACTCTCCGTAAACGAAGTCGTGGCCGTTGGCTTCATCGCGGCTCAGGAGCGTGTCGAGCTCGGTCGCATACGGCGCGCGGTTCGCCAGGAACCGGATCCACACGGACGTGTCGACCAGAACGCTCATGCTGCGGAGTGTTTAGCCGACGAGGCCCGTTCACGGCGCCGGGGGGTGTCGTGTGCCTTTGGCTCGGATCCGCGGAGCGCCCGGAGCCGCTCGTACGCGCCGCGGCGCACCAGCGCCTCGAGACCGAGACGGACCGTCTCGGTGTCTGTCGTTGCGCCCGAAGCGGACCTGGCATTGCGCAAGAGCCGCTCGTCGATGTGCAGAGTCTTCTTCATACAGCCAATTATGCCATACAGGTATGGCTCAAGGCCTCTCGGCGTTCAGCCTGCAAAGAGCGGCCGACCGCAGCAAAACCCTATTCCATCTCGAGAAGCGCTGACGCTCGGTGTCGAACGTTGGGCGAAGTGAGATGTAATCGAACTACGACGGGGCTGGGTCGTCGTCCATGCATCTGAGTGAAAACTGCGAATGAATCACAAGGACTGCAGGTTTTTAGCCCGAGCAAACGCTGTCGATCGCACGATGTTCGGCGCCATACCACCAAGGCGATCCGCTCGTCACGTCGTCGACCTTGCGCCTCGGTCGCACGTAGGTTAGCGGTCTCACGGAACAGGAATGCTGTAAAGATTGCGTCGTGTCGTCTTTCGGGTAAACGCATAAACCGACGACGATAAGCCTGGAAACACATCCTCTTCCGCGATGTCCCAGGCTCCAGGCACGGCCAACACATCGCGATGAGACAGTAACCCGGAGTGCGGCAAGGTCGGCAGCGCCTCTCCAGATCGCAGAGGCATCACGAACGTCTTGTGATCCATGCCGCCGAGGATGGATTTGAAGAACATGAACTGTTGATCGCGCGTCCAGCTCACCATCGGCCCTCCGGGATTGTAAGGACCACTGATCGCACACGCGTTGCAAATGAGTTGCTTCGGGCCTCCACGCGTTGGATAGGCCACGAGCGCTTGGGTACTCTCGTCGCCGCCGGAGGCGGTCCAAACGACCAGCCATTGACCATCGGGCGAGACGGCGATCAAATAAACGATCGGTCCGCGACGACTCTCTCATTGGGCGAACTTCCTTCTCTCGTGCGTTAGACGTACTGGGACTTCCCTCTTTGCCCAGGAAGTAGACGTCACCATCAGCGCCGAAGAACGGGCGGGAGGCCTCGAGTGACGTCAATTGTCGCGGCGACGAGCGGCTGTCGAGTCGACCCAGCCATACCGACGATTTCTCCGAGGCGGCGCGGACGGCAAAGACCACCCGTTTTCCATCGGCCGAGATATCGTACCGGGTGACGAGAAAGCCAGGGAGGAGCCTCTCGTGCCGCTGTGAGCTGACATCGGCCACCCACAATTCTCCGGCGACGAACGCTCGCGACGTGCCCGATCGCACGAGGTAGTACACTTTCGTGCCGTCCGGAGAAACAGTGGGCGTATAAGCGTAGCCCTCGGACGTAATCTGACGGTCGCCGGCGGGATCGTGCAGCCAGACAGTGCTTTGTTCGAAGCCGACGGAGGTGATGAGCGACCGGCCCGGTCGCCCGGCAAGTTGCCGCAGCCAAGGGTCTGAGCATTTCCGAGAACGCGCGGCTGTTCGCGCTCCTGAACATCGCAGCGGCCGACGCGGCGATCGCATGCTGGGACTCCAAGTACGCCTACAACGTCTGGCGTCCGATCAGCGCGATCCGCGGCGCGGATGGCGTCCACGTTCCACCGGATCCAGGCCGGGGCCCGTTTCTCACGACACCGCCATTCCCGGAGTATCCGTCCGCGCATAACGAAATCAGCGGCGCCATGGCCCAAACGCTGATCGCGCTCTTCGGTGATACACCGGGCGTGACCATCGTCGCGCACAACTCGGCCCACCCGGCCTTCGATCATCTCTGGACTCAATTCAGTCAGGGCGTCGACGAGGTGATCGACGCACGTGTGTGGGAAGGCATCCACTTCCGCAACTCGGACGAGCAGGGCATGCGCGCCGGTCGATGCGTCGGTCAATTCGTCGTTCGTCACGCGTTGAGGCTGCGCGACGACAACCACGATGTGAATCGCAGAGGAACCGACGAGGAGCATCACGGCCTTCGCTGTCGTGATCTGGGCCACGTTGCTTTGGTCTCCGGTCGGCGCCGACCGTGACTCGCGTCGATCATGGCCGACGGCTGTGCCAGAATGCGCGTGAGAGCACGCACCGTGAGTCGGCGAACACTCGGGCACGTCGATTGTGGTTCGTTCAGCGTGAGAAACGAACCGTCCGAGTTGTTCAGGCAGCGCGCCTTGAAATAACGGCAAGGAGCCTTCATACGTGAAACCCTGGAGAATGCGGCTGACGACCGTCGGAGCCCTGTGGCTTGGAGTGGCGGGGTGTACGGCTTCAGACCAGCCGCGGACCGCCGCCGGCGCCGGACGCTTCGAGTCGGACGTGGCCTTTCTCCGGCAGCACACGCAGGTGCTGATGCTGACCGACGCCTCTGGAGCACAGGTCGTCGTGAGCCCGGCATACCAGGGACGGGTCATGACGAGCACGACCGGGAGCGGCGATCGACCGAGCTTCGGATGGATCGGCCGGGCGGCAATTACCGCGGGTACGCCGCAGCCGCACATGAACGTCTTTGGTGGTGAAGATCGCTTCTGGTTGGGCCCCGAGGGCGGCCAGTATGCGCTCTTCTTCAAACGTGGCGATCCCTTCGATCTCGATCATTGGCAAGTGCCGGAACCCATCGACTGGGGCAGCTGGGAGGTGACGAGCCAGACACCGACCGCGGTGCGCCTGCACAAACGGATGACCCTGACGAACTACTCGGGCACGCAAATGGACATCGACGTCGACCGAACCGTGCGGCTGCTCTCTCCGGGCGATCTCACGACGCTTCTCGGAGAACCGGTGGGCAGCGCGGTACGGGTGGTGGCGTTCGAATCGTCCAACACCGTGACGAACGCCGGCAGCGCACCGTGGAAGCCGGATTCCGGGCTCGTCTCGGTGTGGATTCTGGGACAGTTCAATCCTTCATCGCAGACGACCATCGCCCTTCCCTTTGAATCCGGCCCCGAATCGACACTCGGGCCGGTGGTGAACGACGCCTACTTCGGGAAGGTGCCCGCCGATCGCCTCATCGTCAAACCGTCTGCTGTTCTCTTTCGCGGCGACGGGCAGTACCGCAGCAAGATCGGATTGTCACGTCCGCGAGCTCTGGCGACGGCCGGCAGCTACGACGCGCTGGGACACGCGTTGACGCTGGTTCAGTACACGCGGCCCGCCGACAGCATCCGGTACGTGAATTCGATGTGGGAGATTCAGCGCGAGCCCTACAAGGGCGATGTCATCAACAGCTACAATGACGGCCCGCCAGAGCCGGGCAAACCGCCCCTGGGCCCCTTTTTCGAGCTCGAGACGTCCTCACCAGCGCTCGAGCTGCTCCCGGCACAGCGATACACGCACGTGCATCGCACGTTCCATCTCGTCGGTCCGGAGGCGGAACTCGATCGCGTCGCGCGCGCTACGATCAAAGTCGGGCTCGACGAGTTGACGAACGCCTTTTCACCGCAACGCTGACTCCTCGGCTGCCGGCGCGTGGTCGAGAATCTCCTCGCGCTTGCGGTCCCAAAATATTTTTCTTCCTTCCCGGTAGCTGCGCGTGGCCATGACCACGGCGACCGCGTGCGCAAACCCGGTTTCGATGCTTCCATTCGGCGTCTGCCGATTTCGGATGCACGCCAGCCAGTTGTCGGTGTGCGCTTTCAGATTGTCGTCCTGTTTGACGGGCGGCGGTTCCGTTTGACCGGGCAGGAGTACCGGCTCCGGTTTGGCTGTGCCAGGACCCGAGTTGAACACGACATTCGAGCCCCACAGACTGCGAGGCTCGGATACCAACCACCACTGCGGACTGCCCTCGCCGCCTGGCGAATAGAGCGTGCCGCGGGTTCCGCGAATCACGGTGTAATCGCCGTAGGCGTTCCCGAACGTCGTGCTGTAGTCGTAGAGCACTTCGTTCTTCGCGAACGTCGAGAGGCAGTGGAACGTATCCGGATTCTGGCGAACGTCGTGCCAGGCAAAAATGCCACCGTTCGACACGGTGTCGTCCGGAATGAACGTGTCGAGATAGAAGTGCGCGAGGCCGGAGCCATGGCTGTACCACTGATCGGTGATGCCGCCCGAGAAATCCTTGAAGATTCGGAACTCGAAGTAGACGCGGGGATCGAAGGGGCGGTCCGGCCGTCCAAGCAGCCATCGCGTCCAGTCGGTGTCGCGCTCGCGAATGGCGGCGACGTTTTCGTCCTTCGGGACGTGCCAGCGCGGACCGTTGTAGTTCCAGCGTTGACTGATCGCGACAATCTTCCCCAGCTTGCCGCTTCGGACGATCTCGCGCACCCGTTGTTGATACGGGCAACTCAGCCACTGCGATCCCATCTGCACGACCTGCTTGCTCGCGAGCACCGCCTCGCGAGCGAGCTTGGCGTCGGCCAGGGTATTTGCCATCGGCTTCTCGCAATAACAGTCCTTACCGGCGCGCACGACCTCGGCCAGGATTCTCGCGTGCTGGTGATCTCCGGTGCCAATCATGACGGCGTCGAGGCCGGAATCGGCGAGCATCTCTTCGGAGTATTGATACGTCTTCGGCCGCTGCCCGAACAGCCGCCGCGCGTCGTCCGCCGCACGTTCACGATTCACCGACCAGAGATCGCAGACGCTCCGCAGGTCGAAATTGGGATCGGTTTGCGCTGACATCTTGAGCATCTGGCGATGCCCTGCCGCGCGATGTCCGCAGCCGATCTGGCCGATCTGGATCCGATCGTTGGCGCCGACGATCCGCGAGTACGATCGCGCCGTCAACAGCAGTGCGCCGCCGGCGAGAAAATCTCTGCGCGACACGGCATCCATAGCCAAGCTCCTTTCCGCGGTGAACGCGCGTCAGTAATACGCGAGCGTCTCGATTCCGGTGCCCGCCTGGAACCTGCCGACCGCTTCACCCTTCTCCAGGTCGATCACGCTCACGGTGCCGTCGCCGTGGTTGGCCGCGAGCGCCGTCTTCCCGTCCGCCGAGAACGCGAAGCCCATCGGATCCTTGCCCACGGTGACCGTCCGCTGCGGGCCGTGCAGATCCGCGGCGTCGAAGATGTTGATCACCGGCGACCCGGAGTTCATCGTCAGCAGCCGTCTCCCGTCGGGGCTGAAGTAGGCCTTGTAGGCGCCCGTCTTCTGGTCCTTGAGCGCGATACGATCGACCACCGTATCGCTCCTCGGATCGACGACGAGCGCCGTCGGCTCCGCCAGGGCCATTATGATCACGCGGGAGCCGTCGGGCGAAACGGCGATGCCCTGCGTCCCGCCGGCCACCGGGATTTTGCCGATCATCTTCCTGCTCTTCAGATCGATCACGCTCACGAACGGGCCGTCGTTCTTGTTGGTCGCATAGATCTTGCTGCCGTTGGGCAGAATGCCGATCCAATGCGTCGTCCCCTCGGTGTCGATTACGTTCGTGATCTTCCGCGCCTTCGGATCGATCACGAGCAGCTTCCGATCGAGATCGCTGGTCACGTAGATCGTCCCGCTCGCGTCGAGCTGGATGCCGTGCGGCGCGCGATACGGCGTTACGTCGATCGAGCCGACGACTTTCGCCGCATCCACGTCGACGATCAACACTTCGTGGCCGGGGTTCGGGTTGCGCCCATAGACGCCGTCGCCGTAGAGCGGCACATAGGCGGTCTTCCGATCCGCAGTGAGGGCGAAGTCGTGCGGGTTGGTCGCCGCCTTGATGCTCGCCCGCTCCTTGAGCGTGGCGGGATCGAAGAAGCGGATAGTGCCGCCCAGCTTGTCGATGAGCAGCAGCCCGCGCGTGCCGGTCGGGTGATTGACGTCGGCCTGCAGCACGGCCGACAGGGTGACGAACGCGAGCGCGGCGACAATGAGACGTGCTGTCATCCTCGTCCCCTTTCGGCCCCGATTGTATAGCGCCCCCGCGAATGAACTAAGAGTGGATTGCAAAATTAGCTCGAGGCGGGTCCTGTCCGCGAACAGCCCCACCGGGTGCTCGCCAGAAGAGCACTTGTCACGGCCCACGGCTCCGCGCCCGGCGGGGCGGCCCCGTTCGCGGCCACCCGCGAGCGAGCTAATTTTGCAACCTGCTCTAAGTAACGACATTTGAACAGGTGCCGTCCATCGGGCCACCGCGACCGTGAAAAGGGATCCCGATGGCGGACCGGCCTCAGTCGATCTCGAACGAACCCTCAACCAGTACTTCGTGAAACACCAGGCGGGTGCTGCCATCCGTGGTGAGCACGGCAGTCG
>DATFWL010000114.1:0-7371 GCA_035259385.1 Vicinamibacterales bacterium
GCGACGTCAAGAACGCAGCGCTGTCACAGTCGCCCGAACCCGCGATTTATTTCACGTATCGCCAGTTCTCCTTCCGCGGATTCAATCTCGTCGTGAAGGGACAGACCGGCACCGCGGCGCTGACGGCGGCGGTCCGCGCAGCCGTTCAGCGCCTCGATCCGAACCTGCCGCTCTCGTCGGCGCGGTCGCTCGATCGCATCGTCGGCGACGCCACCGATCGCCCCCGCGCGCTGATGCTGCTGATGGGTGTATTCGCCGCGCTGGCGCTCGGCCTGGCCGCGCTCGGGATCTACAGCGTGCTGTCGTACAGCGTGAACCAGCGGCGGCAGGAGCTGAGCGTGCGGATGGCGCTTGGCGCCGAACCGCGCGACGTCCTGTGGCTCGTCGTGAGGCAAGGACTGTGGCTCGCGGCGATTGGCGGCGCGGCCGGCGCCGCCGGTGCGCTCGCCCTCGGGCGCACACTCTCGACGCTGCTCTACGGCGTCTCTTCCGTGGATGGCACGGCGTTCGCGGTCGCCATCGCGCTGGCGCTGACGACGGCGCTTGTCGCGTGTCTGCTTCCGGCGCGGCGTGCGGCGACCCTCGATCCGCTGGCCGGCCTGCGGTCGGAGTGAGGCGCAGTCCTGAGGTTGCCGCGATCGGGTGATTGCCGCATCAGAGCTGAACGCAAAGTACGCAAAGGCCGCAAAGCCACGAAGAGCTGAGCGACGCATCGCACGCCGCCGCTTTGCGGCGGTCGCGGGCTGGCGAACGGGCGGAAACGCAACGCACAGCCGTCTCCGGCGTTGTGTTTCCGCCTGTTCGCCTGCCCGCGTGAGCGGCCGGCGTAGCCGGCCGACGTGCGATGCGCGCGCGTTTCACCAATTCCGTCGATGCAGTTGCGGAACTCGCCGGATGAACCCAGTGTCCTCAGCGTTCTCCTCCGGCCTTTGCGGCCTTTGCGCTCTTTGCGTTTACGTTCTGATGCCGCAAGCCGCCGAAGTGTTTCGACGCGCTAGCGGACCGCGGCGACGTTCAACGTTCGTGGTGCGGCGAGCGCATAGACGATGATCGAGGACGCCAACGCAGGCGCCGTTCCCCCGATCCCGGTCCGTCCCGCGACGAAGTAGACCACGGCGCCGATTGTCCACGCCGCGAATCCTGCCGGCGCGACGCCGCGGAATGGACCTGACGCCTCATACATCTCGCCGACGAGCGCCTCGTCGATCCGCGCCGGGCGGATGTAGTAGTGCGCGACGAGCAGGCCGCCGATCGGCACGAGCGCGCCGCCAAGGATCACCATGAAATTGGTGTACTGCTCGAGCCAGACACCGGGCAGCGCGCTCAACAGCGTTCCAACGATCCCGATCGACCAGATGACCGCGGCATCGCCTGCCCGCGGCGTCAGGCTCTTCCACGCGAGCGACGACATGTAGATGTTCACGAAGTTCGTCGTGACGGTCGCCAGCGCGAGCAGCAGCGCACCTGCCGCGCCGAGACCGACTGCGTCCAGCATCGCGCCAGGATCGACGCTGCCGGCCGCTCGGGCAGCGACCGCGCCGAGCGGCATCAACCAGATACTGGTCGACGCCAGCGCCGCGAACACCGCACTCGTGCTCCGGCCCGGCGACCGCGTGTAGCGTGAGAAGTCGGCGAACATCAGGATCCACGAGACCTGGTAGCCGATCACGACGTCGAAGCCGCGCGCCCAACTCATCGTCGTCGGGGAAAGGGCGGCCACCGCGCGCGTGTGGTACACGCACGCCACCGTCAACGCCGCTGTGACCGCGAGCATCAGCGGGACGGCGACGCGGTCGGCGCGCGCCACTGCGCGCGGTCCACGCCAGACGACCGCGGTCGAGAGCACGCCGAGCGCGATCGCCCACGGCGTCTGCGCGCCGACGGCCGGTCCGATCCAGGCGGCTGCGGCGCGCGCGCAGGCCGACGCGGCGATCACGTTGTTCAACGCGATCCAGGCGAAGTTGGAGACGTAGAGGAGCACCGCCACCAGCCCCGCGCCGGTCATGCCGAGCGCCGGCCGCGCCGCGATCACCGAGGGGACGCGCAGACGGGATCCGAGCGGCGCCAGGGCGGCGACAAGGGCGGCGCCGGCAACGCTTCCCAGCGCAATCAGGACCAGCGTCGTGGACAGGCTGAACGAAGCGGCGAGGCTCGCGCCGACCTGGAACGTGGTAGCGACGACGTTCGCGCCGACGAAGATGAGAAAGAGG
This sequence comes from Vicinamibacterales bacterium, assembly GCA_035259385.1. Classification (GTDB taxonomy): domain Bacteria; phylum Acidobacteriota; class Vicinamibacteria; order Vicinamibacterales; family CAVVIG01; genus QHWK01. The sequence goes on from DATFWL010000114.1 coordinate 2,211, forward strand.
TCCGTCGCCGACTGCTGCTGCTCGGAAACCGGGACGGGCCGGATGTCGGCGGCCTTCACTGTCGTATAGTCATAGCATGTCGAAGACGGCGATCTCCGTCGCCGACACCCATCCGCCCGCCGACGACGTGACCGAGTGATCGAACGGACGATTCGCGCAGCGACGCACGGGAGGTACCTCGTCGAGGTGGCCGCCGCCGGCGACCCGGCCGGAACGCTGGTCGGCTTTCACGGATACGCCGAAGGCGCCGAGGTGCAGCTGGCGCGGATGCGGGGGATACCGGGGGCCGATCGATGGCTGATCGTCGCCGTTCAGGCGCTGCATCGCTTCTACCAGCGTCGCGCGAACGAGGTCGTCGCCAGCTGGATGACGCGGCAGGATCGCGACCTCGCCATTGCCGACAACGTCGCCTACGTCGCCGGCGTCGTCGATGCGGTGACGCGCGAGTGGCCCGGCCCGGGCCCGCTCGTGTTCAGCGGCTTCTCGCAGGGAGTGGCGATGACATTCCGCGCCGCGGCCGGATTGTCGAGACGCGTCGACGGCGTGATCTCGGTCGGCGGTGACGTGCCGCCGGAGCTCGAGGCCGCGGCGCTCGGCCGCGTGGCGCGCGTCTTGATCTGCCGAGGACTCCGCGACGAGTGGTACACGACCGCCAAGTTCGACAGCGATATCGGGCGCCTTCGCGCCGCCGGCGCGGCGGTGACGCCGTTGACCTTCGACGGCGGCCATGAGTGGTCGGAGCCGGTGATTCGCGCCGCGGAGCGGTTTCTCGCTCAGTCGTGCATGCGGTGACCGCCATTCGGGCGGCGGCTTCCGCCGATGCCGAGCGGCTGGCGGAGCTGCGGTGGGAATTCAGGATCGCACGAGCGCCCGCCACTGAAGAGCATGACGCATTCGTACGCCGCTGTGCGGAATGGATGCGGCGCGAGCTCGATTCTCGAGCCATCTGGCGTGCCTGGGTGGCGGTGGCCGGCGAGACGATCGTCGGACAGCTCTGGGTGCAGACGATTCACAAGATGCCGAACCCGGTGGAGGAGCGTGAACGGCACGCTTACGTGTCGAACGTGTTCGTACAGCCGGCCCACCGCGGCGGCGCGGGATCGCAGCTGCTCGAGGCGGCGATTGCCTGGGCGCGGGCGTCGAACATCGACCGGGTGATCCTGTGGCCGTCGGCGCGAAGCGTGACCCTCTACGAGCGACACGGCTTCACGCATCACGGCGACGTCATGGAGCTTGCTCTCGGACCCAGGCGACGATAGTCCGTTGGATCGCGACGTAGATCGCCGCCTGTGCGCCCGGGTCTCTCCGCGGGATCTTGAACGAATGGTCGCCCTGCGGCACTGCGTGCAACGTCGCCTTCGGCTGCAGCGCCGGCAGGATCGCTGACAGCTCCTCGGGCGTTCCGAACGCGTCGCGCGCGCCCTGCACGAAGAGCATCGGCCTCCCGACCGACGGCAGGTGCTTGTCGCGCCGCTCGGTCACCTTGCCGGGTGGATGGAGCGGATAGCCGAGCAGCACGAGCCCGGTGATCGGGAGCGTGCCGTCCGCCGCGGCCACCTGCGTCGCGATCCGTCCGCCCATCGACTTGCCGCCGACGAAAAGGGCGCGTCGCCCGCTCTCGAGCTCCGCGCGCGTCGCCGTAATCACGTCGCGATAGCACGACTCGAGCACCGGCGCGCGATCCGGAATCTTCCGCCGCTGCTCGGTGTAAGGAAAGTTGAAGGTGACGACATCGACGCCCATGTCCGAGAGGGCGGTCGCAAAGTCGACCATGAATGCGCTGCGTTGTCCGGCGCCGGCGCCGTGCGCGAGAATCAACGCGGCCCGCGCCCGGCGATCATCGCCAGCACTCCGGTAGACGAGCGCCGTTGTCGCGGCGCCCGTCTGCAGCGGAACGGTCACCTCATTCTGACTTTTCAAGGGTGTCGCGCACCTCGGCGTCGGTCTTGAGCGCGTTGGTCACCGACAGCGCGCCGAACTGTGTCGCCAGCGACCGGGCGAGCATCCGATCGACCTCGCTCTGGACGACGCCGGTGAGCGTCACCCGCCCGTGCTCGACGACGATGTGGATCGGCGGATTCGGCATGATGCCGTAGTTCCAGAAATTCGCGTTGCTGTAGATGGATCGCGCGATGCGGACCCGCAGCTCGTCGTCGAACTGCGAGACCGGCAGCACGTCGATGCGGTTGTCCACCTCGCGGACGCCGTCGATCTTCGCCACGCGCCTGGCGATCTCGTCGCGCTTGTACGGCATGGTGACCTTGCCGGTCAGCGTCACGATGCCGTCCTTCACGCCCGCGTTCACGTCGTCGAAGATGGTGAACTGGGTGTAGCGATCAACGCTGGTCGCGACGTCCTTCAACACCTGGAAGTCTTTACGTTCGGTCTGGTTGGCTGCGCCGGCGAACGCGATCTGCGCTGTCAGCAGCAGACCTCCGGCGCACGCCAGGATTTTCGTCGTCATCTTGCACCTCCGCCACGTGGCGCTGCGATCGTTCCGGGTGCAGCGCTCGAGCCGTCGCAAACTGCAGGGGCAAAGCAGGTGCCAGCTGCATCGCTGAATTTGTTGAGCATTTCGGCGAATGTTGCCGCCGGCGTTGTCCTCTGGCGTGAACACCTCGTCAGTGGCCGGCGAATGCCACGCCCAGTCCGTAGGTGATCGCCGCCTCGAGGATGCCCACCGCCGTCATCTCGAGCCCGGTCGCCCACCACGGACGCGTGGTGACGAGCGCCTTCGAGGCGCCGACCAGGAAATGCGCCGCGGTACTGATGATGAACGACGCGATCACGGCGGGCATGCCGACCGTGAAGAAGAACGGGATGATCGGGATGAATCCGCCCACCGCCGTCGACACGCTTGCAGAGATCGTCGAGCGCCAGGGATTCGGGAACGTTTCTTCGTTGAGCCCGAGTTCCTCGTGCACCAGCGTGCGCAGAAACTGTTTCGGCTCGCGCTGCAGCCGCTCCGCCATGGTCCGCGACTCTTCTGCCGAGAAGCCTTTCAGCTGGTAGAACAGCTCGAGCTCGAGCATCTCCTCGTGCGGGTCTTCGTCGATTTCCGCTTTTTCGCGGGCGACCTCGGACTCGTAGACCTCGCGCTGCGACTTCGAGGAGAGGTACGCGCCTGCGCCCATCGACAGCGCGCTGGCCAGGGTCCCGGCGAGGCCTGCGGCGAGTACGACCTCGCTGCCGCCGGTGTAGCCGGCCATGCCCGACACGATGCCGAACACGGCGCCGAGCCCGTCGTTGACGCCGTAGATCGCGTCGCCGATCCAGCCGGTGCCGCGGACGTGCCAGCGCTCCCGGCCGAGGATCGTGTCGAGCGTCGATCGCGGCGTCGGGATCTTGCCGCCGGCCAGCGTCCGGAGCACGACGGCGTGATCGCGCTCCTCGAGCATCGCCTCTTCCGCGATCTGCCGATCGGTCGGATCGCTCAGGCGGGCCATCAACTGGTCGTATTCCGCTTCCGCCTTGTTCTCCTCCTGCTCGAGCCGATGCAGCACGACACTCGGATCGGAAATGCGCTGGAACCAGGAGAGGCCGCGCTTGACCTCCTCGGGATCCGGCGCGCGGCCGGTGGCGTCGAGGATTCGCGCCGACCAGCGGGCGGCGTGCTTGTCTTCCTGCTCCGCGAGGCGCATGAGGATGTCGCGCCGATTCGGATCGCGCTCGCGGTGCGCGAGATGCTTGTAGGTGGCGGCCGCTTCCACTTCGCGCCGCCACATCTTCTCGACCGTCGCCAGGTTGACCCGGTCGATCGCCATCAGCCGGCCATCCGCTCGAAGATCACCACGGTGACGATGCCGGCGGCAATCAGCACCACCTGGCGCAGGCCGTTGGCGTCGACCTCGCCGCGGTGCAGGTCGGGAATCAGGTCGGACATCGCGATATAGAGCAGGCTCGCGGACGAGATCGCGAGCACGTAGGGGCGGATCCCGGGCACGACTTCGACCGCTGCGAACGCGACCAGCGCGCCGCCGATCCCCGATATGCCGGTGACGACGTTGAGGAGAAGCGCGCGGGCGCGGCTGTAGCCGGCGGCGAGCAGCACGGCCACGTCGCCGACTTCCTGCGGAATCTCGTGCGCGGCCACGGCGATTGCCGTGTTGATGCCGAGCGGCAGCGATGTGAGCACCGCCGTGCAGACGATCGCGCCGTCGAGGAAGTTGTGGAAGGCGTCGCCGATGAACACCAGCGGCGCGGCCGCCGCGTGCACGTGGCAGTCGTCGGTATGGCAGTGACGCAGCAGCACCAGCTTCTCCAGCACGAAGAACAGCAGAATCCCGACGAGCAGCGTCCCGAACACCGACCGCGCGGGGAGCTCCGCCAGCGCCTCTGGCAACAGGGCGAGCAGCGCGACCCCGAGGAGCGCGCCGACCGCGTAGCTCACGAGCCAGGGCACCAGTCGCGTGCGGAGATGAGCGGGGAAAAGAACGAGGGACGACGCGACGAAGAGGCCGCCGCAGCTACCGAGAAGGCTCAGACCGAGCGCGGTCGCGAGCAAACGCACGCTGCATTCTAATGGTTAATGGTTGATGGATTGATGGCTGATGGAGGCGACATGGCTGATGGCTGATGGCAATGGTTGATTGGTTGTCATCAGCCATCCACCATATCCATCAGCCATCAGCCATGTCGGGTGTCAGCTGGCGACGTAGCCGCGGCGTGCGCGAACGCGGTAGCTGTGGTTCTTCACCTCCACGCGGATCGAGTGCCAGCGGCCGTCCTTCGTCCCGCTCGCCTGATAGCCAAGGTAGTACTGCTTGCTCAGCTCGTCGGCGATGTTGGCGGTCGACGGATCGAGATCGCGCGTGTCGCGGATGATCTCCGTGCGGCCGCCGCTGTCGTCGGTCATGTCGCGTAGCGCGGATACATTGACGCGATCGTCGGGGTTGCTGCGCCGTCCTCCCCACCCGCCGCTGCCGCCACTGCCGCCGCCGCCTGGCGGAAACGTGCCGGGCCGGCGGCCGCCGCGTCCGCCGGGAAACGGAAACGGCATCGGGAACGGCTGCCGGGGAGGCATGGTCGGCGGCCGCCCCGCCGATTCGCCTTCGCCATCGATGCCAATCGCGTAGACGAGCACTTCGCTTTCGCGAATCCGCGCCTTCACTTCGCGAATGCCGGTCGCGCTCGCCGTGTCGTTGCCGTCCGAGATGACGAG
>DATFWL010000115.1:0-2398 GCA_035259385.1 Vicinamibacterales bacterium
CCCGGGCGTGGTGACGAGCCTGCGAGAGGGCGGCGAAGAACTCCTGACGTTTTTCACCTTTCCGAAGTCCCAGTGGAAGACCCTGAGGACCACGAACACGATTGAACGACTTCACGAGGAGTTCCGACGACGCGTGAAGACGCAGGGTTCGCTGCCCACGGAAGACGCAGCGCTCGTCCTGCTTTTCAGCCTCGTCGCGAGCGGTCAAATCAAGTTGCGCCGAATCGACGGCTGGCGGAAGATCGCCACGGTCCTCAGCCAGTATGCGGCGGCGGCGGCATGAAGCAGCCCTCACTGGCCACGCCGTCCGCCACGGAGGTACTCATGAGCCCCGAGATACAGTGGCAAGTTGCGGGCAGTGCGCCAGAGAATTACGAAACATACCTCGTGCCGGCGATCTTCGAGCCATGGGGCCGCGATCTCCTCGAGATTGCCGCGCTGAGACCGGGTGAGCGCGTGCTCGACGTCGCGTGCGGCACGGGGATCGTCGCGCGTCTCGCGGCTGAAACGGTGGGCGCGCCCAGTACGGTCGTTGGAGTTGACATCAACCCCGGCATGCTCTCGACCGCGCGCAAGATTTCGCCCACGATCGATTGGCGAGAAGGCAACGTCACGGCTCTCCCGCTCGCGGACGCGACCTTCAATGTCGCGATTTGCCAGCAAGGTCTTCAGTTCTTTCCCGATCGGGCTGCGGCGCTGCGCGAGATACATCGGGTCCTCACGCCGCAGGGACGGCTGGCCGTCGCATGTTGGAAAGGCATTCAGCATAGTCCCGGGTTTCTCGCGCTCGCTGAGGCGCTCGCGAAACACGCGGGACCCGAAGCAGCCGCTATCGCTCGCGGACCATTTGCACTCGGCGATGAGGGCGAGCTGCGTTCCGTTATCGCGGGTGCGGGATTCAAAGACATCGCCGTCCACCATCGAACAAAAATGCTTACCTTTCCCTCCGGCGAGGAATTCGTGCGTCGCTACGGCACGGGCTCTCCGCTGGCGCCTGTCATGACCAAGATGAACACAGCCGCGCTCGGCGGACTCGTGAATGATGTGTCCACGACGCTGCTCTCGCACCGAGGCGCCAAGGGACTCGAATTCCCGATCGAGGCACACCTTGTACTGGCTCGCAAGTGACCTAGAGGGTCAACGGAGATGGGCTACCGGAAATCGCCTCGTCGATTTTCCACAGCGAACGGGACACCGCCCCTACAAGATGCTGCGCCACGAATACTAGTCTGTCCAGACTCGGTTTGGTGTTAACACTTTCACCGTCTCAGAGTGGTGCATGAGTTCAACGGGCGATCGCCATGGCGCCGTGGAATATGGTCGCCGGAGTGCGGCCCCTGACGCGGTAGCCATGATGGGGTCGCTCGAAGTTGTAGAACTGCATGAACCGGTGAAGGCTGCGATCGAGCGTCGCCCGGCTGGTGAAGTAGTGCCGGCGAAAGACCACGCGCCAGTGCTCGGTGAGAATCGTCTGCTGCAAGCGCTCCACGAAGCCGTTGGTCCAGGCGTGGCGCGGCTTGATGCGGGTATGGCGGATTCCGAGCGCTGTACACACCGCCGCGAACTCGGCCTTGAACTCCCCGCCGCCATCCGTGAGCACGCGCTCGACCGACCAGCCGGCTTGCCGGACAGCCGGGACGACGATCGTGCGCAGGAACGTCGCCACAGCGGCGGCCGTGAGCTCGGGCAGGATCCGGGCGATGCCGTACGAGCTGGCGACGTCGCACGCGGTGACTTGCCACACCTTGCCGACTCCCTTGAGCTTGCCGATGTAGAAGGTGTCGAGACAGAGCAGCTCGCCGGGACGCTCGGCCTCGACGTGCCGCGTCTTCCCATGCCGCAGCCGCCACAGCAACTGCCGCGTGCGTTGCGTCAGCAAGCCGGCGTCGCGGGCACTGTGGTGCTCGAGCACGAGCAAGCGCTGCCGCCGGGTGGCCAACCCGTGCCGGCGCAGCAGCCGCTGCACCGTACTCGCGGCCACCCGGAGCCGCCACAGCCGCTGCGCGTACGCCGCCAGCCGCTGCGCGCCCCACGTCGCTTCGGCGATCGCCACGGCGAGCAGCCGGCGCTCGACCTGCGCGGACAGTTGCGGCGTGCGCCCCGGTCGCGCCCGCAGCCGCCGCGGATGCAACCCGTCGACCCCATACTGGCTGAGGCGATGCTGCCACCGATAGAACAGCGTGCGGGAGATCCCCGCCTCCGCGCAGGCCGCGCTCACCCCGATCTGCGTCGCACGACGAATGACCTGCAGCCGCATGCCTTGTATGCTCTCGTCGAGGGTCATCAGTCCTCCTGTCGACAAGTGGTTTCCTTGGTCGGTAACCACTCTGGGACAGACAGGGCAGATGGCCCTCATTTCTCGTCGGCTGAAGTGTCAACACTAATGCGACTCGGGACA
>DATFWL010000116.1:0-8606 GCA_035259385.1 Vicinamibacterales bacterium
CGACTACGCGCGCGAGGTCACCAACAGCGACGCCGACTACCAGAAGACGATCTTCAACGCTCAGTCGACCGCGAACCCCGATTTCACGCACATCGCGTGGGAAGCCACGCAGGTGTTCCAGTGGATCCCGACGCGCTGGAAATTCGAGTTCAAGGGGACGCCCTCGAACCACCTGTTCTTCGACGCGCAGTTCGGACGCTCGACGTACCTGCTGGACTACCTCGAGCAGCCGGCATGCGGGACAACGCCGCCGACCTACGATCGCAACACGCTGATGCTCACCGGCTGCGGAATCCAGCAGCAGAGCGACTTTCTGATGTGGGTGGGCGACGGCAGCCTCACCTACGTCCCGTCGAGCTTCCTCGGCGGCAGCCATGAATTCAAGATGGGGTACCAGCTCTCGTTGCGCGACATCACCGGCAACTCCGCGATCCGGCCGAGCGGCAACTACGCGCTGATGTTCGACGTCGTCAATGGCGTGCCGCACCAGCCAGTGCAGTTCGAGACCGCCAACGCGCCGGTCGAGCCTGACAACTGGGACAATGTGTACTCGGCCTACTTCGCCGACCAGTGGCGGCTCGGGCAGCGGCTCACGTTCAACCTCGGCATGCGCTACGACTACCAGCACTCCTACGTGCCGGAACAGCGCCGCGAGGCCGGCCCGTTCGCGGCGGCGGCGACGTTCCCGCGCGTCGAAGTCGGACGGTGGGGACATCTCGCGCCGCGCGCCGCGGTCGCATGGGACGTCACTGGCCGCGGCAAGACGGTGCTGAAAGCGACCTACGGCTGGTTCAACACCGAGGCGGCGATTTCGGCGGACTACAACCAGTACACGATTTTCACGACCGACTACCGCTGGCACGACGTGAACGGCGACGGCAAGTACCAGACCGGCGAAGTGAATCTCGATACCAACGGTCCGGACTTCATCAGCACGACGAGCGCGGCGAACGCGCGCATCAACCCGGACCTGCGCCTGTCGCACGTGCACGAGACGACCGCCTCGCTCGAGCACGAGCTCGCGCCGAATCTCGCGGTGCGCGGGCTCTTCGTCCAGAAACTCATCGCGGACTCCTACACGACGATCAACGTGCTGCGGCCGTACAGCGCCTACAACATCCCGATCCAGCGCCGCGATCCAGGTCCCGACGGTCTGCTCAGCACGGCCGACGACGGCCCGATGGTCACGATCTACGACTACGACCCGGCGTACCGCGGCAGCAACTTCGTCGGCAACCAGGCGACGAACCGGCCGGACGGACGAAGCGATTACTACAACTCGTACGAAGCGTCGGTCAGCCGCCGCCTCGCCGGCAGCTGGTCGTTGCTCGCGGCGTATACCGCGACGAAATATCACCGCTGGCTCAGCCCCGGCGCCGTCCCGACCAGCCCGAACGACGACTTCTTCCCGCTCGACGACAAATGGCGCTGGAACCTCAAGGTGAATGGCAACTACAACCTGCCGCACGATTTTCTCGTCGGTGCGATCGTCGAGCTGGTGAACGGCTCGCTCGGCCAGCGGACCTACGTCTTCCGTGCCACCGATCCGAGCGGACCGCCGCTCCGGCAGCTCGCTTCGGCGACGGTTCGACTGGAGCCGTACGGCGCGCACCAGGAGCCGCACCAGACGACGTTCAACGCGCGCGTCGCGAAGCGGTTCGCACTGTCCGGCAAGGCGCTGAACGTCAGTTTCGACGTGCTGAACGTGACGAACTCCAATGCCATCACGGCGGTCAGCTACGTGTCGGGGCCCAGCTTCGGCCGCGTCACCGACATCCTGCCGCCGCGCACGCTGCGCGTAGGCGCGACGTTCGACTACTGACACTCGTCAGGGCCATCCAAGGAGACTCGCATGACTCGAATTCCGCGGCTGCTCGCGGCTGCTGCGATCGGCGCGTCCATGGCGGCGGTCGCGTGGCTCCAGACTGCGCCGGCCCGCGCGCAGGGCCGGACCACCACCTCGACCGCGCGCGACACCTCGATGACGATGGCGCTGACCGGCGATTCGATCATCACGATGAAGCTGTCGGTGCACACCGACCCTCAGTTCACGAAGATGATCGACCTGATTCGCGGCGCCGATGCGGCGTTCACGAATCTCGAGATGCTGTTCCACGACTACGAGCCGTACCCGAGCACGCAGAGCGGCGGCACCTACATGCGCGCCGACCCGGCGCTGGCGAAGGAGCTGGTCTGGGCGGGCTTCGACATGGTGGCGCGCGCGAACAACCACGCGAACGACTACGGCGTCGAGGGCGCGCGGCTCACGACCAAGTACGTCGCCGAAGCAGGGCTGGTGCAGGCGGGCGTCGGCGAAAGCCTGCGCGAAGCGCGTGAGGCCCGCTTCCTCGATACCGACAAGGGCCGCGTCGCGCTCGTCTCGACGGCCTCGACGTTCTCCGACCAGAGCCGCGCCGGCGTGTCGTGGGGCGACACGAGGGCGCGCCCCGGCCTGAACCCGCTCCGCTTCACGACGACGAACGTCGTCACGCGCGAGCAGTTCGACGCCCTGCGCAGCGCGCTCGTGGCGGCGGGCGCCGCCGGCCGTGGGGCCCGCGGCGGCGCCAACAGTCAGCCGGTAAGCGAGATGACCGTGTTCGGCCAGCGCTTTGCGGTCGGCGACAAGCCGGGCGTCCGGACCGAGCCGCTCAAGGAAGACGTGGAGGGAATGGCTGCCGTCGTCCGCGACGCGAGCAAGCAGGCCGAATACGTCATCGTCTCGTCGCACACGCACGAAGGCGGCGCCGATCGGTTCACGCCGCCGGAGTTCTTCGTCACCTTCGCGCACGCGATGGTCGACGCCGGCGCCGACGTGATCACGGTATCGGGCCCGCACGTGCTGCGCGGCGTCGAGATCTACAAGGGCAAGCCGATCTTCTACTCGCTCGCCAACTTCATCTTCGAGAACGAAACGCTGCTGCGGCAGCCGCCGGAGAACTACGAGCCGCTCGGCATGCCGCCCGGATCGGGCGTCGGCGAGTTCAACGATCGGCGCTCCAGCAACGACACGACCGGCTTCCCCGCGGACCAGTACATCTGGGAGTCGGTCGTCGCGATGCCACGCTTCTCGGGCAAGCAGCTCACGGAGCTGAAGCTCTATCCGATCACGCTCGGGTTCAAGAAGCCGCGTCCGCAGCGCGGGTGGCCGATGTTCGCGGGCCCGGATCTCAGCAAGAAGATTATCGACGACGTGACGAAGTTCTCGGCGCCGTTCGGCACGAAGGTGGAGTTCAAGGACGGGATCGGAATCGTCGCCGTCGGCGCATCGCGATCGGATCACTGAACGCAGCGCGAGGCAATCGTCGACGCGCGGATCAGCCGCATGACGACCAGCGGGCGCCTTCTGGGCGTCGGTGACACAGTCGAGGCTGTGGTTCGCCAGAATTCGATCCGCGTCGCCGGCCGGGCGGCCGCGCCTACCGGGGGCGTGCACGAACAAATCACCGCGCGTTCCGGGCGGTGTTGTACTCCTCCGTCGCACGCCGGATGCCGGCGACGTCCACGTCGGGTGTGAGCGTGCCCGCGAATTCGCTGTAGAAGCGCTGCACGTCGAGCACGATGCGCTCGGGCCCGATCCAGTTGTCGTATTTGCCCAGCCGGATGTCGGCCGCCGCCGCGCCCGCCGTCATCTTCGCGTCGTAGCGCTTCTTCGCCTCGCTCCGCAGCAGCACGAGATAGTCGCGCATGTCGGCCAGTTCCGCCTTCCCGCCGAGCGGACCATGGCCGGCGACGATCGTCTTCACGTTCATTCGATCGATGGCGCCGCACACGTCGATCCACTTGCTCGGATGCGCGTTCTGGCACCACGGCGCGACGTAGAAGAACGCGATGTCCCCGGCGAAGAGAATCCCGTGCTGCGGCAGATGAACGACGACGTCGCCGTAGGTGTGAGCCGGGACCATCGGGAGCAGTTCGATGGTCGTGCTCCCGAACGCGCGCGTCATCTTCCCGTCAACGGTCGTCGTCGGCACGACGATGCGCCGCGGCTCGGTGCCATCGGCCCACCCTGCACGCTTCGGCCAGAATGCCGGCCCGCCCGCGTTCGCCACCTTCGCGATCTCGTCGCGGCAGTACGGGTGGCTGATGACGTCGGCGCCGTCGAAGTACTGCGTGCCGTTGATGTGATCGGCGTGATGATGCGTGAGGAAGACGTGCGTGAACGGCTTGTCGGTGACGCGCCGGACCGCGGCGATGAAGGCCGTGGCGTGCATCGGCGCGGTGAGGGTATCGATGACCGCCACGCCCCTGTCGCCCACCACGATCCCGGCGTTCGCGACGCTCGCGTTGTCGCGGCCCGGTCCGCCCGCCTGGATGTACGCGTAGACGTTCGGCGCGATCTCGTCGAGCGTGGTCTCCCAGGTCGGCGGTTTCGGAAAGCGGGGATCCGGCGCCGGCGGAACCGGATCGACGCCACCGAACTGCCCTTCGTCCACCGCACTCGCCTCGCGGCCCCGCGTGGCGAGCGCGGTCAGTGCGCCGGACCCCACGCGCAGCACCCGTCCGATCGCGTCGCGGCGGCTCAGCAGATCCATCGAGTCATCTCTCGTGCGTCGCCGGAATCTTCAGCAGCACGTATGTGAAGTGCCTGCCCTGAGGTACGAGGAACGCATGCGGCACGCCGGCGGGAATATGGACGATGTCGCCGGGGCCGAGCGGATGACGATCGCCGCCGTCGAGCCGCGTCCCGACCCACTCGCCCGAGGACGTCGCCCGCCTGCCGGCCATGGCGCCGCCGAGCTGCAGCGTTCCTTCACCGCTCTGCACGAGCACGACGTCGATGATTCCGTCGTGCTGCTCGGGATTGCCATCGGCGTCGCGGTAGAGCATGCGGAAACGGTGGTCGCCATAGTCGGCCAGCGTCTCGCGTGACGAATGATCGTCGGCGACGTGGGTCGCGAGCGCCGCATCGTGCGATCGCAGATCGGCCGCCCTCCAGATTGCGAATCCATGCGGATCCGCCGCGCCGAGCGGCACCGAGACGGCGACGGCCGCCAGCATTCCAACGATCGTCTTCATCGCCGAACCTCCGTTGAAGCCCCGACCAGAGTCCCCGTCGTTCGCCACGCCGCACACCGGACCTTCCTCGGTGTGCACCAGTGTGCCGTCCGAGCACGCCGCCGCGGCCTGCGCCGCAAGTGAGTGGGGCCGGAGAATCGCGGGCGGCGCGAAGCCGGCCGTCGTCGCTTTCGATCTTACCGATTCACACTGCTCGATCGATGGGTCGCTGACGCCCGGCCGGGCGCGGGATCTATTTCCTGGCGGCGTACCAGTCGCGCCAGCGGCCTGCGTCGTGCGGCAGCGTCTGCCCGGTGATGTCGCGCAGCGCCTGGAAGATCCATTCGCGCGTGTCGCCCTGCACCGAACCGTCCTCCGCGAAGCGCAGCAGCGCCGGCACGGCCGACCAGCGCTGGGCGGCCGTGAACATGCCGGACTGCGCCAGGCCGCAGGCGGCGCGCTCGCGGATCATCGGCGACGGGTCGTCGTGAAAGATCTCGAGGAGCGGTGCGATCGCCGCGTCGGTGGCCAGGTACGCGAGGCCTTCCGTGGCCCAGTAGCGGATGTTCACGTTCTCGTCGCGGATCGAGCCCATGACGATCTCGAAGACGCGGCCCGGCTCGACACCGCGGTTGCCGATGAGCGCCAGGTCCCAGAGTGCGTTGGCGCGCACGCCCTGATCGCCCCAGCGCGCCGCCGGCTCGAGGCGATCGACCGTTGCCCGATCCTTGACCAGATTCCTGCCCGCGATGTCGATCTCGACGCCGGCGACGCGCACGGTGAGGTCGTCGGAGTTGATCGCGGTCATGAAGAGGTCGCGCAAGCGATGCTCGATGGCGATGTGTCCCCGCCACGTCGCTGCACGCGACGCGATTTGCTCGTTCGCGCCGCGGTAGTGATTGATCGAGCGCTCCAGCAGCAGCTCGGCCTGGCTTTGCGGCGACATGCCGTCGAGCGCCTCGACCTCGTGCTCGGACAGCACGTTGGCCGACGATGGTGTCGGCGGCTGCGCGAGTCGGAGGACGGCCGCGAGCGGCTCCCATTCGGCGCGGAGCGTCTCCGAGCCGACGGCGAGCTCACATCCCAGCACCGCGACGGCTGCCGCGGCTATGGTCATCCGCCAGGTCATCTCCGCACGTGAGCGCCGCAAGGCCGATGCCTGCGCAGTCGCGCGCAGGCACCGGCAACGCCGACACGGCCATCGGCCGGCGGGGATCGAGACGGAACGCGCGCTGACAGCTCTGACGCGGACACGGTCGGGCTACTTGAAGAACACGCCGCTCCGTTCGTGGCCGATGACCGCTCCGATCAGGCGCGCCGGATTCGCCGGCTCGGAAGTGAATTGGAAGCCTGACGAAGCATTGGACGACGACCACTCTATCGTCGAGCCGGTCGCGTAGAAATCGCCCTCGAAGTTCATCGCCTCGTTCCGGACGTGCTGATGGTCGACGGCACCGCCCCATTCGACGGCGAATGTCACGCTGGCGATCTGCGGAAAGCCTGACGGAAAGACTTTCGTCAGAGAACTCTTCAGATCGTGATCGTCGAATACGTCCGTGGTCAGATTGAACGAGGCGCGCGCGCTACCCAACGAGACGGACACGCTGTCGTGCGACACCGGAACCGTCCAGAACAAACCATTCGAGGTGATGTGCGGGTTGTAATCGTGAACCTGATTCGATCCAACTGGACCGTCGTAGATGTCAAGTCAGATGAATCCAAACGACGCATGGTAATGCTTGCCGTCGACCGCGACGTACTCGCCCACCATGAACCCCATGTCGGCCTGAAATGTCGGGGAGGCGAGGCCCGTGCCCACGCCAACGCCGCGGATGCGATTGAGTCCGACGAATCCGTTGAAGTCCGTGATCTGCGAGGGGTCGGTGATGTTCGGCAACGGCGTGCCGACCGGACTGACGGGGAAATGGTGAATGAAGACGCCGAAGGGCGATACCCCGCCGGGAATCGGCGTTGGCGCGCTGTCGGTGTGCGGGTTGCCGCTCTCAGCGCGACCGGTCAGTCTGGCACCGGCGACGAGACCGGCCGTCGCGCCGACAAACTGTCGACGAGAGAGTCGACCATCATGCAACGGACAACGAACCGGAGGACCAGCCCTCATACCGTCACTCCTTTCCCACTGACCGTTCCGACTTGATTCCGAACTCGCGAATCCTACACCCGCGACATCCCATTGATCGGAAATTTCTCGTCGTTGGCAAGCCACCGCCCGTATAGCGGCCAATCTTTTTTCTTTTTTGGGTTCCAAACAGACTTGGGCGAGTTGCGTCGTATCTCTCGGCGCTGCCGCCAATATCAGTTCCGGCAGGATCCGATTGGCGTGTGGCCGCGACGGCGCGACGCACTGATCCTGATCTATAGCGCTTTTCGAGTCCACGTTGCGGCCGGCCTTCAGGCCGGCCGAGCGACGGGCTGAAGCCCGTCGCCTACGCCGAAGTCGAAATCGCGCTATCCGCGACCGTCGACCGATGGCATCGCGACCGGTTCTCTCGATGGTGGCCGCGTCGTACAGGACGTCCGGGAAGACCGCGCATCGACGCGGAGTGCCGCCAGCTGATTCAGCTACGGCACCCGGTACTACGGCGCGCGCTGCGTGATGTTGATGGCCGTTCCCGTGATCGTCAACGTGGCGGTGCGTTCCGGGCCGGTGTTGGCCGCGACAGCGAACTGGACCGCCCCCTCTGCCGTGCCTGACGCGCCCTGAGTGATAGTGAGCCACGAGGCGCTGCTGACGGCAGCCCACGCGCAATTGGTCCCGCGTGGGCTCACAGAGATAGATGCCGATCCACCTGCGGCAGGAAAGTTTGTCGTCGTCGTTCCGGTGATGATCTGACACCCGCTGGACGACGGGGACGTTGTCGAGTTACAGGCCATAGCCAAGAGCAGCAGCCCGACCAACAAGGCGACTCGCGTCGGCCGTGAGAGATGACCGGATGGAAACCCTTCCATAGCGTTCCTCTCATTGCACGATTCGCGCCGAGCGGCGTGATGCTCGTGAACGCAGCTGACCTCTGTGCCAACCGCACAGCTCCATCGTCAAGCAGGCTGAGCTCACGCGTGTGCCGGGCAGAATGTCAACTGTCGTGCGCAAGGCGCACTCTGCGTTCCGACGCCTGAACTACATCATCGACATGCCTATCTGCAGCTTCTGCGGCGCCGACGATCAAAGCAAAGAGCACCTCTCGGCCGGTTGGCTCGGGCCACGCCTACATCCAATGCGAGCGGATGCGATGTGGCGCCGCGGATCTGACATTCCCAGCGGCACGCGCAAAACCGCGCTACATGCGCTGGATGGAACGGGCGAAACGCACGCTTCGACTACGGAGAAACGCACGCTTCAACTACGGATCTGACAAAGTCGAACTAAGAGCGCATTGCAAAATTAGCTCAAGGCGGGTCCTGTCCGCGAACAGCCCCACCGGGTGCTCGCCAGAAAAGCACTGGTCACGGCTCACGGCTCCGCGCCCGGCGGGGCGGCCCCGTTCGCGGCCACCCGCGAGCGAGCCAATTTTGCAACCTGCTCTAAGAATTAGAAAGTAAGAATGGAGAATTCGTGGGATCTTCCCAAGGTTGGTGCGAATTCCAAATTCTTA
>DATFWL010000117.1:0-9703 GCA_035259385.1 Vicinamibacterales bacterium
TACAATCCACGCGTCCGGAGACTTCACCAGAAGGAGCTGGCGCATGGAGGAACGAAGGAAAGCGACCGACTACCCGCAGGAGCTGCTGGACATCTTCCACGAGTACCAGCACGGCGAGATCCCGCGCCGCGAGTTCATGGATCGCATCCAGAAGTTCGCGGTCGGCGGCGTCACGGCCGCCGCCATCTACGAAAGCCTGAAACCGAACTACGCCTGGGCGCAGCAGGTCCCGAAAGACGACTCGCGGATCAAGACGTCGTACGAGACCGTCGCCTCGCCGCAGGGGAACGGCAACATCAAGGGCTATTTCGCGCGGCCGAGCGGCGGCGGCAAGCAGCCGGGCGTGCTCGTGATCCACGAGAACCGCGGCCTCAACCCGTACGTCGAGGACGTCGCGCGCCGCTTCGCGGTCGCCAACTACGTCGCGTTCGCTCCGGACGGCCTCACCTCAGTGGGCGGCTTTCCGGGCAACGACGAGCAGGGCGCGGTCAAGTTCCGCGAAGTGAACGGGGACAAGATGTTCGAGGACTTCGTCGCGTCGGCGCAGTGGCTCAAGGCACGCCCTGACTGCACCGGCAAGATCGGCGCGATCGG
This sequence comes from Vicinamibacterales bacterium, assembly GCA_035259385.1. Taxonomy (GTDB): domain Bacteria; phylum Acidobacteriota; class Vicinamibacteria; order Vicinamibacterales; family CAVVIG01; genus QHWK01. The sequence goes on from DATFWL010000117.1 coordinate 595, forward strand.
GTTCTGCTTCGGCGGCGGCGTCGTCAACCGGCTGGCGGTTCGCCTCGGCAGCGATCTCAGCGCCGGCGCGCCGTTCTACGGCCAGCCGTTGAGCGCGGAGGACGCGGCGAAGATCAAGACGCCGATGATGCTGCACTACGCCGATCCGACCAAGGACACCGGCATCGGCCAGCGGATTCCCGCGTACGAAGCGGCGCTCAAAGAGAACCACAAGACCTATCAGCTGTTCATCTACGAGGGCGCGCAGCACGGGTTCCACAACGACACGACGCCGCGCTACGACGAGAAAGCGGCAAAGCTCGCGTGGCAGCGGACGATGGAGTTCTTCAACAAAGACCTTCACTGAAACTCGCAAGGCGGAAAGGCGGGAAGGCGGAAAAGGCGGGAAAGAAAGGCGGGAAGGCGGAAAGGCGGGAAGGACGAAGGAATTCCCGCCTTACCGTGAAAGGTCTTTCGAAACCGTCACCGAGAATCCTCGCCGGCCGATCGTCGGCTGGATCTCGAAGCCCGATCGCGCGCGGATTGTCGTGAGCTGCCGATCGAGGCCCAGGCGAATCGCCTGCGTCCCGATGAAGGTCAGCGTCTGCTGCCCGCGGACGGCGCCGATTGCCGCGGCGCTCAAGCCGACGATCGCGCCGGCGCTCCGCAACCGGCGGTCCTCGCGCAACCGCTGCTCGAGCGGCCGCAGACGTTCGGACCATTCCGCGACGAATTTGCGTGCCGCTGCGGCGGCATCGTCCTCAGTGAGATTCTCGCCGAGCGAATCGGCCACCGTCACGACTGGCACGCCAGGGCGAACATGTGCCGGCCGTTGGGCGGCGCGCTCCTGCGCGAGCGCGGTGCACGGGACGAGCGCGATGGCTCCGAGCGCGGCCGCGGCCGCAATGGCGCGCATCGGCTCCTGCCGGTGCAAATCCCGCGCCCCGGACGATGGCCGCAAACGCCGGTGTGTCCAGTGGCTGTGCCCAACAGCTGAGTTCTGGTCCTCGCCTTTTACTCCACGCCCGGTTCACACGTCGACAGCGCGAACCTGCTGCCGTCGATGTCCGTGAACTGCCGTCTGCGGTTGATGCACGGACGCGACGCTAATCGCTGACCGTGCAGCGGCCGCGACAGCGAGGCGATAGGATCGTTGCGATCATGAAGCGAGACGACAAGCCACGTTCGGACGCGCTGGTATTCTTCGGAGCCACCGGAGATCTGGCCTACAAGAAGATCTTTCCAGCGCTGCAGGCGATGGCGCGTCGCGGCAGGCTCGAGTGCCCGGTGATCGGCGTCGCGAAATCGGGTTGGGGTTTGCCGCAACTCGTCGAGCGCGCCAGGGCAAGCGTGACCGAGAACGGCGGCCTCGACGAACCCGCGTTCGCCGCGCTGAACGCCCACTTGCGCTACGTGGATGGCGACTACGCTGACCCGGCGACGTTCGCACAGCTGAAGACGGAGCTCGGCGACGCGAAGCGCCCGCTGCACTACCTCGCCATCCCGCCGAGTCTCTTTCCCACTGTCGTGAAGAACCTCGGCGCCTCGGGCGCGTCGGACCACGCGCGTGTGGTCGTCGAGAAGCCGTTCGGCCGCGACCTGGAATCGGCGCGTGAGCTGAATCGCATCCTGCACGAAGTGTTTCCCGAGGAGTGCATCTTCCGCATCGATCACTACCTCGGAAAGGAGGCGGTGCAGAACATTCTCTACTTCCGCTTCGCGAACGAGTTCCTCGAGCCGCTCCTCAACCGGCACCACGTCGAGAACGTTCAGATCACGCTCGCCGAGAACTTCGGCGTGACCGGGCGCGGCAAGTTCTACGACGAGACCGGCGTCGTCCGCGACGTCATTCAGAATCATCTGCTGCAGGTCGTCAGCTACGTCGCGATGGAAGCGCCGTCGGGGACCTACGACGAAGCGATTCGCGATGAGCAGGCGAAGGTGCTGCGCACGGTGCGGCCGATGGAACCCCAGTACATGGTGCGCGGCCAGTTCAGGGGATACCGTGACGAGCCGGGCGTCGCCAAGGACTCGTTCATGGCGACGTATGCGGCGCTGCGGCTGCACGTCGATTCGTGGCGCTGGGACGGCGTGCCGTTCTTCGTGCGCGCTGGAAAGGCGCTCGCGAAGACCGTCACGGAAGTGATGATCGAATTGAACCGGCCGCCGCAGGTGGTCTTCCGCGAAACGGCGGCGCCACGCGGCAACTGCCTGCGGCTGCGTCTCAGTCCCAGGGTCGAGATCGCGGTCGCCGCGCAGGCGAAGGTGGCCGGGGAAGCGATGAGAGGCGAAACCGTCGAGCTCATCGTGTCTCAGGAACCCGAACAGGGGCATTCCGGGCGGATGGAGGCCTACGAGCGTCTGCTCGGCGATGCGATTGCCGGAGATGCCACGCTCTTCGCCCGACAGGACGTGGTCGAGGCGGCGTGGGCCATTGTCGATCCCGTGATTCACGGGCCGAGTCCCATGTTCGAATACGAGCCTGGCACGTGGGGGCCCTCGGAGGCCGACGTGCTGGTAGAGGGCGTGGGAGGGTGGAATACGCCTGAATAATGCGGGTGTTCGGTCGACCGTTCGGCCATCGTTGTGGTCGGCATGGCCAACCTCAACCACGAAGCGGACCTTCGCCGAATGCTCGAAGGGAACAGGTTTCGTGTGAACAAGACCGCCTTCGTGCCAGCGCAAGCCAGGCTGGTCGGGTCGTCGGTCTCGATCGACTTCCAGGGCGACGCCGGCCGTCGTGTGACGATCGAGCTACCGGATTCCTTCGATCTCGCGGAGCCGAGCCACCGCGCCTGGCTCTGGTACAACGTCGAACGCGTGCTCGCCGAGAGCCCGAATGAGAGCGGGCTTTCCGCGGCCCTGTAAGTGACCGGAGCAGCCGACAGCGGTTAAACGTTACGCCGCAAAAACAATCGGTCAATCAAGTCGCTCGTTCAGGTAAACCCCTGCATCTCACAATTACGAATTTAGAAGTAATAATTAAGAATTCGTGGCGACTCTGATCGCGAATTCTCAATTCCTAATTCTTAATTCTTAATTGCCGTCGGTCGGCCTCTGCTCCGCCCGCCGGAAGCCAGCCGCCTCCAGCAGCGACGCGAAGTCCGCAGGCAACGGCGCATCGATTTCCACGAGGCGCCCGCTGATGGGATGCACGAACGAGACGTGTGAGGCGTGGAGCGCCTGGCGCGGAAAGGCGCGCAGCGCAGCCGACAGCATCGGGTCCTCGACGTCCCTCCAGCGCGGCTCGCCGTACGCCGGATCGCCGACGATCGGCCACCCGCGCGCCTGCAGGTGTGCGCGGATCTGGTGGCGCCGGCCGGTGACCAGCGCGCACTGCAGCAGCGCGAGCCCGGTCCGTGGCGCTGCCACGCGGGCGAGGCGCTCGAACGTCGTGACGCTGTGCGCGCCCGTGTCAGCCGACGCGACGACGCGCCGTCGATCGCGACGGTCGAGCGCGAGGCGGAGATCGATGGCGCCGCGCGCAAGGTTGACGCGGCCGTAAACGAGGGCCAGATAGATCTTCGAGCGCTCGCCGCCGGCGTGCAGCGCCTGCTGCAGCAAGGCGTGCGCGTCGCGCGTCTTCGCCGCGATCACGATCCCCGAGGTCAGCTTGTCCAGGCGCCCGACAATCGACGGCCGCCGGCCGGATCCCCACTCCCGCGCGCGGCCGAGCAGCGCGTTCATCAGCGTCCCGGTCGGATGCTTGAACGCCGGGTGGACGACCATTCCGGCCGGCTTGTTGATCGCGATGCACGCGTCGTCTTCGTAGAGCACGTCGAGCGGGAGGTCTTCGCCGCGCATCGCCCGCCGCGGCAGCGCATCGGGAATCGCGACCGAGACGAGATCGCCGAGCGCGGCCCGCGCGGCGACGCGCTGGACCGGCCGGCCGTTGACCGTGACGCAGCCGCCGGCAATCCACGCCTGCACACGGGTGCGCGTCGCCGCCTGCACGTCGGCGAGATGGCGCCGCAGGACACGATCGAGCCGCACGCCGGCGTCGCCGCGGTCGGCGACGAGGGTGCGCAGCGACGGGGACATGGCATTATTGGAGCATGTCCGTCGACCAGCAGCACGCCCAGAGTGAGCCATCGGCGAGCGGTGAGCTCGAGCGCGAGGTCGCGCGGCGGCGGACGTTCGCGATCATCTCGCACCCCGACGCGGGCAAGACGACGCTCACCGAGAAGCTGCTGCTGTATGCGGGCGCGATCGAGCTCGCCGGCGCGGTGCGCGGCAGGAAAGCGCGGCGGCACGCCACCTCGGACTGGATGGCGCTCGAGCAGGAGCGCGGGATCTCGATCACCGCCGCCGCGCTCGAATTCGAGCTGGACGGCCGACGCATGGCGCTCCTCGACACGCCCGGCCACAAGGACTTCAGCGAAGACACCTACCGCGCGCTGATCGCCGCCGACAGCGTGGTGATGGTGATCGACGCGGCCAACGGCGTCGAGGACCAGACGCGCAAGCTGTTCGAGGTGTGCCGCCGCCACCGCCTGCCGATTCTCACCTTCATCAACAAGCTCGATCGTCCGGCGCGCGATCCGCTGGAGCTGCTCGACGATCTCGAGCGCACCCTCGGCATCGCGGCGGCGCCGGTCAACTGGCCGGTCGGCAGCGCCGACGCGTTCCGCGGCGTCTACGACATCGATCGCAAGCATCTCCTGCTCTACGAGCGCGAGGCGCAGGGGCAGTTCCGCGCCCCGGTGGACATCGCGTCGCTGGACGATCCGGCGGCGCGCGCGCTGATCGGCGACAACGTCTACGCGCATTTCATCGAGTCGCTCGACGTCATCCGCGCCGCCGGCACGGCCTACGACGTCGACGAGTACCGCGCCGGACGCCAGACACCGGTCTTCTTCGGCAGCGCGCTCACCAATTTCGGCCTCGAGCCGTTCCTGCGCGCGATCGTGGAGCTTGCGCCGCCGCCACAGCCGCGCCTCAGCGACGGCGGCGTGGTCAGCCCGGCCGACGAGCGCTTCACCGGCTTCGTCTTCAAGATCCAGGCGAACATGGACCCGCGGCACCGCGACCGGGTCGCGTTCGTGCGGGTCTGTTCCGGCCGGTTCACGAAGGACATGGCGATCATGAACAGCCGGGTCGGCCGGCCGATCCGCGCCTCGCGCGCCTACCGCTTCTTCGGCCGCGACCGCGAGACGGTGGCCGAAGCGTACGCCGGCGACATCCTCGGTCTCGTGAACCCGGGACAGTTCACCATTGGCGACACGCTGCACACCGGCGCGCCGCTCCGGTTCAGCGACGTGCCGCGGTTTCCCGCCGAGCATTTCGGCCGCGCCCGGCTCAACGACACACGCTACAAGCAGTTCGACGAGGGATTGCAGCAGCTCGAAGAAGAGGGGCTGATGCAGCTGTTCTACATCGAAGGGCAGCGGCGCGAGCCGATCGTCGGCGTCGTCGGCGCGCTGCAGCTCGACGTGATCACGAGCCGGCTGCGCACCGAATACGGCGTCGACGCGCAGATCGACACGGCGCCCTACGCCGCGGCGCGGTGGGTCGCCGATCCCGAGATCCGCCTTCCCTCGCTCGGCGGCGGTGCGGCGGTCGCGCTCGATCGGCGGGAGCGTCGCGTGATTCTGTTTGCGTCCGAGTGGGAAGTGCAGTACTTCGAGCGTCAGCACCCGGGCGTGCAGTTGCTGGCCGAATCGCCCATGTAGGGCGCGCGCTTCGCGCGCGTGGGACCGAAGAAGGCGCGGCTTCGCCGCGTCGTGGTGACGCTGGCCGGCAAGCGGCTCTATTTCGCGGGTGTGACCGAATGCGTGCCCGAGATCCGGGCCTTGCGCGACATCGACGTCGCGCTCGTGCCGATGAACCTGCCGCTCGAGCGCATGGCGCCGTCAGCCGCGGCTGAGTGCGTCAATGCGTTCAAGCCGAAGGTGGTCTACCTCTATCAGTACGATCAGAGCTGGGTGTCGAGCGGTTCCGCGATGCCCAACCGCGCCGCGACACTCGATGCCTTCCGCAAGGCGCTTGCGGCCGGCATCGAGTGTCGCGACGCGGACTGGTATCCGCGCTGAGATGGCTAAATGGCTAATGGCTCATGGCATCACCGCCTCATCGGCCATTGCCATTAGCCATCAGCCCTACGCCATATCTCAGATTTTGACTTTCCGCGGTGCCTGCGAGTTCTGCTCGAGGAACGACTTCTTCGTCTCGAGCTCCTGCTCGGTGGGCTGCACCTTGCCGTCCACCTGCGTGACGCGTGACACCAGCGTGTGCTCGCCCGGCGTCGGGTTGTTCCACGTGTAGGTGAACAGCTTCCAGCCGTACTTGTCCTTGGCCGTGGCCGGATCGAGCGTCGCCGCCTGCCACGCGTCCTCGTCCACCTTCACTTCGACCGACTTGATGCCGGTGCCGTCGTTCAGGATGACGCCCAGCACCTTGCAGCTGTTGCCGTTCTTGGTGACGCGGGCGACGAACGACTTCGGGTTCATGTGAGTGACGGCGGTCTCCATGTACTTCATCTCGCCGTCGATCATCTCGCCGCGCACGGTGCGGTACCAGCGCGCCTGGTACTTGCCGAGGTACGCGTCCTCCTGGATGTGAATCTGCGACAGCCATTTCACGTTGGCGACGCCGTACCAGCCCGGCACGAGCAGGCGCAACGGCTTGCCCTGATGCTTGGAGAGCGGCTCGCCGTTGAGCGCCCAGGCCAGGAACGGCGCGTCCGACATCGCCTTCTCGCGATTCAGGCTGCGGCCGAACGGCACGTCGATCTTGTACTTCTGCGTGCGCCATTCGACTTCTTCCTCGCCCTTGTCGGCGCCGAAGAAGACGAACTCGCGCGCGGCCGGCTTCACGCCGGCGGCGTCGAGCACCTTCTTGAGCGACACGCCGGTCCACTTGCCGTTGCCGCACAGGCCCTGGATCGGCCCGCGATTGCCGGAGCACTCGAAGCCGGCGATCAGATCGGTGCTGCCGAGCTTCTTCAGGTCGTCGATCGTGAGCTGGAGCGACTTGTCGACCAGCCCCGAGATCTTGAGCTTATAGGTGGCCACGTCCACTTCCGGATGGCCGTAGTGCTGCGTCGTCGCGTACTTGTCGGCCGGCGTGAACGGGCCGTCGATGGTCCGGACGTCGAGCAACCGGCGATCCGGCGGCGTGTCCCAGCGGACGTTGTCGGGGATGTCGGTGAACGGAACGAGCGTTTCGTCCGCCGCGAGCACGGGCAGCACCCACTCCGGCACGCCGATCATGCCGAGTCCCGCGGCCGCAAGGCCGCCCTTGAGAATCTCCCGCCGCGAGCGTTGATTCGCCATATGCAATGCCTCCGGCATCAAGCCGTTCGAGATTCTAGCGCAATTGCTGAAGAACGGAGCGCGAAGGCTTCAGCCAGGCGTTCAACCGCCCCGCCGCCGTCGCGCCACATCGCGAGGTCCTCGACGGTGCGGCTGCGGGAACTCCACTCGGCGACTGCCGGGACCGCGATGTCCTCCTGCGGCGTTTCACCGTCGCGCGACGTCGACAGCGAGACCAGCCGAGCGGGGTCGTGGTACGGCAGATCGCGCAGCACGACGGCATCGAGGATGGTGAAGACCACCGTGTTCGACGTGATGCCCAGCGCCATTACGAGCACGACCATTGCCGCCACCGCGCGCTCTTTCTGCAGCGTGCGCAGCGCCATGCGAAGGTCGCCGATCAGAAGGCCTCCTGAATCCCGAGGTAAAAGCCCCGCGATCCGCCGGTCCCCCAACCCCAGTCGGTATAGAAGTTCGTGCGCGAGCGCTTGTTCAGGAGCAGCCGCAGGCCCACACCCGCCGCTGGTTCCGCGTTCTCGAACAGGTGCGCGCCGGTTTCCGAACTGCCGATCGTCGTCGTGTTGAGGAAAGCGACGAAGCCGGCGAGGCCGTTCGGCGTCAGCGCGCCGCGGTACTCGACTTCGCCGTAGGCGAGGCGCTCGCCGCGGTTGAGGCCCTCGGTGTAGCCCCGGCCCGAGCGTGCGTCGCCGCCGGTCGTTGGCAGGTCCAGGAACGGCGCGACGCCACCCGTCACGACATCGGTGATCATCCAGAACGCCAGGCGCTGTGATCCCGTGCGCGTGAGTGCCTTGTAGGTGCGCACGTCGATGGTCAGCTGCTGATAGGTTGCGTCACTCCCGAGCAATCCCTTGAAGAACGTGCGATAGGTGGCCGCCGCGAGCCAGCCGCGCGCCGCGTTGATCGCGTTGTCGCGCGTGTCGTATCGCACCGCGGCGTTGGCGCCGGCCGAGAACTGATGATCGAGCGGAAAGCCATGGTCGAGCGTGTAGGTGACGTATGCCGAGCTGGCGAGGTTCGGCTCGGGTTCCCCGGCGCGAATGTTATAGCGATTGTTCACGTTGAGGCCGCCGCCAACGAAGAGGCCCGGCTTCACGCGTCGATAGACGGCCTCATAAAACCGCAGCAAGTCGAACTTCAGATTGGCGGTGCCGCCGGCGCTCGAGGACCCGCCGAGGCCATAGGCGTTGATCGAGGTCCAGTTCGCGCGGTTGTCGCCGTCGAAGTACCACACATCGTCGAGTCCGAAGACCGCGTAGCGCAGGTTCGAGAGGACCTGCTTCTTCTGGGATATCCGGAAGCCGCCCGAGAGCGTGGACAGGTGCGTGGAGTTGCTGTCGCCGCGGAAGAAGGCCATGTTGCCATTGAGGCCGAGGGTGAGGCCGGTTGCGGGGCGCGATCCGATCGACGGCGCGAACACGACAAATCGCCCGTCCGGCCGCGGCTGGGGGGCCTCATCTGTCGCGAGTGGCTGGTCCTTATGCCGGATTCTGTGCCAGATGTCGCCGACGTCGAGCGTGGCGTGGAACGGACGGTCCGGCATGGACGCCGCGTCCGTCGGCTCGACGGGCGTGTCTCTGGGCTGCTCCTGTGGTTCCTGCGCGTGAACGAGGGGGATGCCGATGACGGCGCAGCCGAGCCAGATCGACACGAAAAACGGGAGAGCGCGCATCGACGTGCGGAGACAACAAATTGTACCTAATTGGTTGAAAAGCAACCGCTTTGGCTTGAGAATAACCAAGACGTACTATGTGCACGAACGAGCGGAAGGGGAGGAAGCTGATGCTCCGTCTGTTTGCAGTCGGGACTGTTCTGGCGATCGCCGCGCCGGGGTTTGCGGCTGACGCACCGAAGAATGT
>DATFWL010000118.1:0-62979 GCA_035259385.1 Vicinamibacterales bacterium
CGCCCGATTCAAAGCCAGCCAGCGTCCTTCGCCGTTCGGATCGCCTCCAACCGATTCCGTGTGCCCAGTTTGCCGATCGCATTCGACAGGTAATTGCGCACTGTCGCTCCGGAGAGATTGAGCTGAGCGCCGATCGCGTCACTCGACATTCCGGACTCGGCGGCGCGCAACACGTCCGTCTCCCGATCGGTCAGCGGACTGGCGCCGGTTTCAACCGCTACGGCGACGAGTTCCGGGTCGAGCACGCGCCGCCCGACGGCGACCGATCTGATCGCGTTCGCCCGGGCGGTCGCTGGAGCGTCCTTCAGGAGAAACCCCTTTACATGCGCCTTGAGCGCGCGCAGCAGGTTGCCCGGCTGACTGAGCCCGGTGAGAACCAGCGTCCGGCAGGACGGCAGGCGCTTGTGGAGCGCTTCGGCGGCGCTCAAGCCGTCGACCCCCGGCAGATCGATGTCGATCACGGCGACGTCGGGTCGTGTTTTCTCCGCGGTCTCGACGATGCAGTCACCTCGATCCAACTCGGCGACGACGTTGATGTCGGGTTCGAGCCGCAGCAAGGCCACCAGAGCGCCGCGGATCATGTGCATGTCCTCCGCGATCAACACCTTGATCACGTCGCCTCCTCGGGGACATCCGCGACGAGAACAAAGCGTCCGATACCCGAGACGTGCCCGTGTGCCTTGCCCGAGAGCTCTGCTGCCCGCGCGGCCAGGCCGCTCAACCCTTGTCCGTACGGCGATATCGGGCCTGCTCCGTCGTTCGCGATCTCCAGACGCACGTGACCGTTCTGTCGGCCGATGGAGATCGAGCATGCGACAGGTTCCTCGAGGACATCGGCCAGACGTCTGGTCGGCCGCACCTCGAATTGAGCGTTGACGCTCGCGACGCGCTGCTGCAACACGAATGGCCGGGAAATGTGCGTGAATTGCACAACGCTCTCGAGCGCGCGGCGATTCTGTGCCAGGGCGGCTTGATTACCGCGCAACACCTCACGTTCGATTCGGCGCCACAGCCTGCCTCCGCCTCGACAGACTTGCGATGTGTCGAACGGACGACGATTGCTCGCGTACTTCATGAAGTCAACTGGAACAAGTCCCGCGCCGCCCGCCGTCTGGGTCTGACCCGATCTTAGTTGTACGTCCGCCTCCACAAATACGGACTCGAACGACCTCTTCAAACACGGGAGTGATGAGGGCCTTCATCCTGGCTCTTCGCGACCATGACAACGGTCATATCGTCGGACGCCGGGTTTCCGGAGCTGAATCGATCCACCTCATTCAGCAGGCTGTGAACGGTCGCGGTTCGATTGACGACGTGACTGAGAATGCGATCGGTTCCGTATTCTTCGAGCGACGGGTTGACGGCTTCGCTGATGCCGTCTGAATACAAGTACGCGCGGCTGCCTGGCGTCATCTCGATCTCGTGATCGGAAAACTCGGACTCCATGAGGCCGAGCGGCCTCCCCGCTGCCGTTTCCAGGAGCCTCGCTCCGTTCGAATCGACAAACACCGGAGGAAGGTGCCCGGCGCTTGCGAATGAGAACGTTCGAGTTGCGGACGACACGACGGCGTATACCAACGTCACGAATCGACTCGCCGGCATGTCCTCGAGCAGGAATCTGTTCAATTCTGACAGCATCGCTCGCGGTGACAGCCCGCGCGCCGCGTGGAGTCTGACGACGGTGCGCGTCGAGGACATCAGCAACGCTGCGGCCAGGCCTTTGCCCGAGACATCGCCCAGCACGACTGCGAGCCGACCGTCGCCCAGGGGAATGAAGTCGTACCAATCGCCGCCGACTTCGCGGCAGGGCCGGCAGACGCCCGTAAGGTCAAAACCATGAGCCGCGGGCGCAGATGCCGGCAGCAAGCTGCGCTGAACGGCCCGCGCTTCGTCCAACTCTTTCGCCATTCGTGCCTTTTCGCGTCGTTCGCGCTGAAACATCCGGGCGTTCGAGATCGCCGTTGCGACGTGGCCGGCCAGCGCCTCGAGGAGGCGAACCCGCTCCGGCGAAAATGCGTTCACCTCGGTGTGCTCGACGTTGAAAATGCCGATCAACTCACCGCGCACCTCGAGTGGAATGTCGATCTCCGAACGCGTATCCTCCTGACCAGGTGCGTAGAACGGAACTTTTCGCACATCCGGCGCGTAAAACGTCCTTCCGCTTGCCGCCGCATGCGCACCGATGCCGACCCCGCCTCCGATCGTGAAGCGGGTGCCTTTCAGACACAATTCTCCGGCCCACCCCGCAGCAATCACGAGGTCGTCGCTGTTCGCGTCTTTGAGGAGCACACCGACACGGTCGTACCCAAACGTGTTCGACACATCCTCGACGATCTGGTCGAGAAGCGTATCGAGATCGAGCGTGGAGTTGATCTTCTGCGCCACACGCTGGAGCAGGTAGAGATCCTCGACATAGGATCCTGCCAAGATCTTGTTGGCGCTCATGGTTTGTCAGGCTGTTGCCGACGGACGGCCAACACCCACCAGGCTCTCGAATTGCTTGGCGACCGACCCATAGACTGCTTCGACGATCGCGAGCGCGACCGCGGGTATCAATCGGCGCATCCTTCGGCGATCCAACGTTCGAACAGCGAGATCCGGTCTGCGGGCCATGCTCCGTCGCATGGCATCGTCCCTGCCTTGAGGCGGGCCTGGATCGCGTCGGCATGGGTCCGCACCTCGGCGACTGACCAGAGATCGAACGCGAAGCGCATCGCGCCGCGATCCCGCGCACGGAACAAGCCTTTGATGTGTCGCTCGAAGCTCAGCGCTTCGCCAGGAGCGGCGGTTTCGGGTGATGCGAGGTCCGCGATCGGGCCGCGTGCGGTCGGCCGCGACGGAGGGCGCGCGGACGGCGTGGCGTCGCATACCCACCACCACCGTGGGACGGGCATCCCTTCCGGCGGGCGCGAGTCATCTTGCGAGTTTTCCACCGCGATCCGCGTGCCCCACTCCAGATAGGCGACAAACGCCGCCCGAAATTCGGGATCTGCGGCGAGCAACGCCTCGTCCGCGCTGCGGCACAGCAGCGACACCCATCGAGCGCGCTGCGCTTCCGTCAGGTGCTTGTTCAGGTGTTGAGAGATCATGCGGGAATAGCCGCCGTACCTCTGCGAATAGAACTTGGGGCCGCCGAACACCTCCGACAGCCACGAGGCGACGCGCTCCGGGTGATCGGGCTCCATCCGCGAAAACAGCGGTGCGAGGAGATCGTCTTGAGGGACGTGGCGCTCGTAAAAGAGGCGCGTGACGCGCAGGAGAACAGGGTAGCCTCCTGCCCACTCGAAGAGGGTTGGCTCGTGGCCCGGATCGATCACCGGATCGTGGAAATCGGCGTACCAGTGGGCTCCGCTGCAGAAGGGTTTGTTCTTCGACTGCCCGCAGCGGCAGAGGGCGAAATGCTCTCTCGAGCTCCCCGCCGCTCGCACTGGCTCGCTGCCGGCGTCGTCGCGGAGATCCACTCCACCGGTCACGAAGTACGGGCCGTCCTTCGAGACTTCAATCGCCGGCGGGCGAATCCGATCGACCAGATCGGCGGCGCGGCGCTCGGCGATCGCCGCTCCGAGCGCTCCTGAGGGGCACGACTGAATCGCGCGCAGAATGTCGTCTGCTCTGGCGCCTGCCGGTGCCACGAACGGCTCCGCGCCGACACGAAAGGCAGCGGGCAACGCGTCGGTGCACCGCCCAGAGTGCGCGCAGATCCCGCGGTTGTCGAGAATTGTGAATTGCCGTGCCGCGTACGCGTCGAGCCGGTCGGCGACGCGGTCGGGATGCTTCCGGTCATCGAAGCCGATCGTCGCGTGGGTGCCATCGCACCACGGCTTCGACTCCGACCGGCCGCATCGGCACAACGCTGCCACCGGCGGCCGTATCGTCGGCTCACCGAGGAAGTTCGACATGGTTGCGACGCCGGTCAGCAGGTAGGGACCGTTTTCGCGCACGCGAACGCGGCCCGTCGAATCGCCCGGAACGTCGCGGCTCATTTCGGCGAGCCTGGTGATTCGCTGACGGGCGTCGTCCGGACCGATGCTCACGAGGTAGTGAGCGCCCGCGCATGCCTCGAGCAGCGCGGCGCGCTGGTCGGTCGCACACGCGCGCGTGAGGTCCATCGCCAACTCGAACACGAGCCATTGGGCGTCTGCTGTTTCCGACTCCAGATATGTCGTGCGATCGACGGTGTCGCCCAGGTCAGCCAGCGGTCGCAGGACCGTCCGGCGCAATCGGGCGGCGAGCGCCTGCGAACTCTCCGATGCGCTGCCCTGGTCGATCGCTTCTGCGCGTCGAATCAACTCCTCGACTCGAACGACGATGGTCGAGATTGTCGGCTCTGTCATGACTTCATCACCAGATCGAGGAAGTGCTTCGCCACCGATTCCGACGAAAACGGATTCTGTCCCGTCACCAGGTTGCGGTCGACGACGACGTGCGAGCCCCACGGATACGGGCTCTTGGAGTACTCCATGCCGAGCCGCTTCAGCTCGATCTCGAGCACAAGCGGAAGCCGTCCATTGATTTTCGTCTGGAACTCCTCGGCGTGCGAGAAACAGGTGACTCGATACCCAGCAAACGGCGACTGGCCTGCCGGGTCGCGAGGCGACAGGAACGCGGTCGGTCCATGGCAAACCGAGGCCAGCGGCTTGTCCAGTGCCAGGACCGTGAGCAGGAACCGCGTCATCGCCGGAGACGCCCGCATGTCCTCCATGCAGCCGTGACCGCCGACGATGTAGATCCCGGCATACGATGCGATCTGATCCTTCGTCAGCCGGGCGACGTCGTTCGGAGATCGGAGGCCTTCAGCCTGCTCGATCGTTTTCCGGTACGTGGCCGCCGCCGCGGCGTCGTCAATCTGCGTGAAAGAGGGCCGGACCCACTTCATGAAATTGGGGTCGAGACTCGACTTGTCGACGGTCGGCGCGATGCCGCCGAGCGTCGCCAGGTCAACGGCGTATCCGGAGTCCGTGAACATTCGATACGGGACGGCAAACTCCTCGGCCCAGAAGCCCGAGGGATATTCATCGCCATCCGTGAGGGTGAGATGCGCGGCGTTCGTCAGAATCGTGAGCAGTGTCTTCATGCTTCGGCCCTGCGACGGCAGCGATGCTCACGCAGCGGCGGTGGTTCGACGATTACGAATCGCTCGGGCGGATGCGACAGACGAAAGACGTACGAGCCGAATGAACCGTGAACGGCCGCCTCGTATGGTAGCCATCGAGCCTCAATCGCGTCTTGAACAAACTGGCTGATGCGTCGTCGCGCAACAAAGCTTCAGGATGATCGCGCAGAGTTTCAGGCGGCGGTTACCGGGAGGTTACTTCTGGTGGCCACGACGTGAGTGCCGTTACGATGCCCGGTATGTCTCGCCTTCTAGTATGCAGCGCGGTGATCGCGCTCCTGACGCCCTTTTACGCGATCGCGGAAAGAGATGGGCAGCGCGATTTCGATTTCGAGATCGGCTCGTGGAGAGCCCACCTGTCGCGGCTCGACCACCCGTTGGCTGGCTCGAGTCATTGGCTCGATTACGACGGCACGTCCGTCGTCCGCACGGTGTGGGACGGGCGCGCCAACATCGGCGAGCTGGATGTCAGCGGTCCGGCCGGGCGGATTCAGGGGTTGACGATTCGCCTGTACGACGCCGCACGACGGCAATGGAACATCACTTGGGCGAATGCTGCCGCCGGCACGCTCGACCCGGCGACGATGTTCGGCGAGTTCCTGAACGGCCGCGGCGAGTTCTTCGGCCGGGACTCGTTCAACGGCCGCGCGATCGACGTTCGCTTCGTCTTCTCGAACATGACGCGGAACGCGTTCCACTTCGAACAGTCGTTCTCGGCCGACGGCGGCACGACGTGGGAAGTCAACTGGAAAGCGGAGTTCACGCGCCAATGATCGTCGAGATCGCACCTGTCACGACCGACGCGAGATCCGCATTTCCGAGCGCTTTCGAAGATTCTGACAGGCAGCGAATCAGAATCGCCAATAAAAAAGGCCTTCCACCGACGATGACCGTCGATCGAAGGCCGATTTTCTTGATCAGAATTGGTCGGGGCGAGAGGATTTGAACCTCCGACCCCTCGGTCCCGAACCGAGTGCTCTACCAGGCTGAGCCACGCCCCGACCGGGCGGAACCTTATCTTACCTCAGGCCGAACGGTGAACGCCACGCTCGTCTTCGCGGTGCCGCGCGTGAGACGGTCGCGCACCGTCACCTCCAGCTCGTAGGTACCAGGAGGAAACGGCCGCAGCGGCACCGACTGGGTGACGAACGCCGCCGTGTCCCACGCGCCTGGCTTCGGAAGATCGGCGTCGCCGAACTGCTGCGAGTTGGTGCGGTTGAACAGCACGCGGCCCGAATCGGTGCGATAGAACGAATAGTCGGCGATCAGCTCGGTGTCCGGCGCACCGTAGTTCAGGATCTGATAGACGACCGTGAGCACCTCGTCGCGGGTGAACGACGCGTTGACGACGGGAACCACTTCCGCCTGCCCGAAGGTGTAGGGGTGCTCGGCCTGCTGCTGGCGCGGCAGCGGCGACGCCAGCTGATGGATGTCCCTCGCGAGAATCAGGCTGCTGAGCGCGAGCTGGTCCGAGAGGTCGGGCACGTTCAGCGTGCGATGGAACACCGCGGCGCTCGACGTCTTCAACCGGGCGCGATCGACGACGCCGACATAGAGATCGTACTCGCCTGGCGGCAACGCCAGCGCGCGCTCGACCGCGCCGTTCTTCGCCTCGAAGAAGTAATACTCCTCGAACGGAAACAGAAACGGATCGAGCGTGCGGCTCTCCACACGCTTCTTCGCCTCATCGGCCGCGCGCTTCTGTCGTTCGTATTCGCGCTCGCGCAACGCCAGCGCCGCCGATGCCTGCGCCGCCGCGGCGGTGGACGGCCGCGACGACATGACCGCAGGTCCACCGACCGGGATTTCGCCCGGGCCAATCGGAACCGTCTCACCGTTGCGCGGCATGACGTCGCTGCCGTGCAGGAGCCAGTCGCGGACGAACGATCGTTCCTGAGCCGAGCGCATGCCGTCGTGACGCGAGACGGCACGCACATACATCGCCGCCGACTTCATGTCTCCCGGATGATCGAGCGTCACACGAAACGGGATGTACGCGAGGCTGTCAGGGGACTTCAACACGTGGCTCGCCCATGCAATCCCGGCGTCCGACGCGACGTCGGTCTGCTGGGCGAGATCGATCGCCCTCAGCAGCGTCAGCACCGCGTCGCGCTCGTGCGGTCCGAGCGGACGGCGCCGCGGCGGGGCAGCCCCGATCACGCCTGCGGCGCCGATCACCACGACGACGGCGAGCAGGCCGGCGAGACGCTGCCGCATCGCAACCTCCCTCAGCGAACGGGTTCGCGCTGCACTGCGAGCGCTTCGACGGCCGCGAGCGCGTCGTGCGCCGTCAGATCCGGCTGCAACGGGGTGACCGAGACGTAGCCGTCACGCACCGCCTGATAGTCCGAGCGGTCGTGCGGCTCCCACTCGTTCTGTCCCTCTTCGATCCAGTAGTACGGCCGGCCTTTCGGATCGTGCCGCTCGGAGACCGAGGTCACATGATTCCGCTTCGCCTGCACCGTGACCCGATACCCATGCGGCTGCCCTTTCGGCACGTTGATGTTCAGGAACGTGCGCGACGGCAACGGGTTCCTCAGCATCGCGTCGGCGAGCGCCGCGGCCGCGCCGGCGGCATACGTGAAGTCGTACTGGCCGCGCGTCTGCCGCAGCGACACCGCGATCGCCGGAATCCCGAGCAGCGCCGCTTCGAGCGCTCCGGCCACGGTTCCCGAGTAGGTCACGTCGTCGCCGAGGTTCCAGCCCTTGTTGACCCCGGAGACGACCAGGTCGGGCAGCCCTTTGAACACCTGCGTGACCGCGATGTTGACGCAGTCGGTGGGCGTGCCCTCGACGGCGAACACGCGTTCCTCGATCGCGTCGAGCCGCAGCGGATGGCGCAGCGTCAGCGCGTGTCCGATCGCGCTGGCCTCGGTCATCGGAGCGACGATGGTCACCTCACCGACGTCACGCAGCGACCGCGCGAGCGCGTGAATCCCGTCCGACCGGTAGCCGTCGTCGTTGGTGACGAGAATCCGGACCATCAGATGCGGTGATTATAAGCGGTCGGCCGAAGACTCCGGGCGCGACGGCGCGAATTCGTGCGATGCAGGCCGCGACGATCAACGCGATCTCCGGTTGCCTCTCGCATCATCGTTTGATGCAGGGCGTCACTGGCTCATTCTCCACCATCGCACCCGGATTTGATGCTTGCCGCCTGCCTGTCGCGATAGACGAGGAACCGCAGTAGTCGCCGTCCGGCGCGCACGCCCGCGATCGGGCTTCCGTCGGAACGATCGGAGGACCCCGAGGCGACGACCGGATCGCTGTTGCTCTGCCAGTCGGCAGCGGTGGCGTTTCCTCGGGCGACGGCATCGAACGGAAACCGCCTGAGCGGTTCCGGTCGGGGCAGCAGCGCAAATTTCAACCTTCGCGGGCCGCTACTCCTCGACCCATGTGCCAGCGCACGTCGTACAATGAAGCGTTCCATGTCGACACTGGCTGAGGTGCTTGCGCGCGAGACGCGGCAGGGCGACTTGTACGAGAGGCTGAACGACGGCCGGCTGCGCTGCTTCGCGTGCGGTCACTGCTGTCCCCTTCCCGACGGCGCGATCGGCGTGTGCAAGGTTCGCTACAACGAAGGCGGCCGTCTGCTCGTGCCGTGGGGGTACGTCGGCGGCGTGCAGTGCGACCCGATCGAGAAGAAGCCGTTCTTTCACGCGCAGCCGGGCGCGCTCGCCTACAGCTTCGGGATGCTCGGCTGCGACCTGCACTGCGGCTACTGCCAGAACTGGGTCACCTCGCAGGCGTTGCGCGATCCGGCGGCGGTTTCTCCGCCTCTGCGCGCGAACCCCGAAGACCTGGTTCGCGATGCCCTTCGCCAGCAGGCGCGCGTGATCGTCAGCACCTACAACGAACCGCTGATCACCAGCGAATGGGCGGTCGAGGTCTTCAAGGAAGCGAAGCGTGCGGGCCTGACGACGGGATTCGTCTCGAACGGCAACGGCACGCCGCGGGTGCTCGAGTACCTCAGGCCGTGGGTCGATCTCTACAAGGTCGATCTGAAAGGCTTCGACGACCGGCACTATCGCGAGCTCGGCGGCAGGATCGGACCGATTCTCGACACGATCCGACGTCTGCATGCGATGGACTTCTGGGTCGAGATCGTGACGCTGCTCATCCCGGGCTTCAACGATTCACGCGACGAGTTGACGCGGCTCACCGAGTTCGTCGCCAGTGTCTCGCCCGACATACCCTGGCATGTCACGGCGTTTCACGCGGACTACAAGATGACCGATCCGCAGAACACGACAGCCGAGATGCTCCTCGCCGCCGCCGGCATCGGACGCGCGAGCGGGTTGCGGTACGTATACGCGGGCAACCTGCCGGGATCGGTCGGCGACCTCGAGGACACCCGCTGCGCGTCGTGCGGCGCACTGCTGGTCGGGCGCTATGGCTACCATATCCGCGACTACCGGGTCACCGCGGTCGGCCGATGTCCCTCGTGCGCCGCGCCCGTGCCCGGCCGGTGGAACCGGGCGTTCGGCGGCCAGATCGCGTCTCGGCCCTTCATCCCCGGAAGCCGGCGGTTTACAATTCTCGGTTCCCGATGAACGATCTCCTCGGACGTCCGCTGCGGAACCTGCGCCTGTCGGTCACCGACCGCTGCAACCTGCGCTGCGAATACTGCATGCCGGAGGACGATTACGTCTGGCTGCCGCGCGAGGACGTCCTGCATTTCGAGGAAATCAGCGCGCTGGTCACCGTGTTCCTGTCGCTGGGCGTCGACAAGATCCGGCTGACCGGCGGTGAGCCGCTGCTGCGCCGCGATCTCGCGTCGCTCGTCGCGATGATCGCGGGCAAGCCGGGGCTGAAGGATCTCGCGCTCACCACGAACGGCATCCTGTTGTCCGACCAGATTGACCGAATCGCGGCCGCCGGCCTGGGCCGCATCACCGTCAGCCTCGACACGCTGCAGCGCGATCGCTTCGTGAAGCTCACCCGCGCCGATCAACTCGAGGCGGTCCACGCCGGCATCGCGGCGGCGAGGCGCGTGTTCGGCCGGCTCAAGATCGACACGGTCGTGATCCGCGGCGTGAACGACGACGAGATCGTCGCGCTGCTCGAGTACGGCCGCGCGGTCGATGCCGAAGTGCGGTTCATCGAGTACATGGACGTCGGCGGCGCCAGCCGATGGTCGCCGGATCGCGTGTTCTCGCGTCAGGAGATCCTCGACGTGATCTCGCGGCGCTACGGACACCCGACGCCGCTCGACGAGCCGGGCTCGTCGGCGCCGGCCGAGCGGTTTGCACTCGCTGACGGCACCACCTTCGGCATCATCGCGTCGACGACCGAGCCGTTCTGCCGGACGTGCGATCGGAGCCGCCTGACAGCCGACGGCATGTGGTACCTGTGCCTGTATGCCTCGCGTGGCATCGACCTGCGCGCGCCGCTGCGCGGCGGAGCGTCGCCAGACACGCTGCGCGCGCTCGTCACCGCCGGTTGGCGCGGCCGGGACGATCGCGGCGCCGAGGAGCGCGTCGCGCTCGGCGAGCGGCGTGCGTTCGTGCCGGTTCAGGATTTACTTCGGAAGGATCCGCATCTCGAGATGCATACGCGCGGCGGCTAACAGCCCGCGGACCTTGCGCGCCAGCGCGTCCGGCGTGAACGGCTGGGTCAGCAGCGCCTCGTTCGCGAACTCCTCGCCGCCGATCAGTTCCGCGTCGGCCGCCGGCACTCCGACGAACAGCACGAGCGTCTCGGGGCGCGCGCCGCGGAACGCGTCGGCAATCACCCGTCCGTTGAGCGTCGTCGTGGTGATCAGCAGGTCGATGTCGTCGTCGTGGTCGTTCGCGAGCCGCAGCGCCTGCCAGGCGTCCTGTGCACCGAGTACGCCGTAGCCGCGCCGGCGGAGCACGGCCATGATCAGCGCCTGCACGTTGGGGTCGTCGGCCGCGACGAGGACCGTATTGGTCCCGCGGCGCTTGCCGCGCCGCTCGATCGCGTGCAGTGCGTCTTCCTCGGCGGCAGGCAGCAGGACCGTGAAGCATGGCCCGCTCGCGCCGCCGGCGCGGCCCGCCGCTGCGACGTGACCGCCGCTCTGCTCGATGAGCGCGCGCAGAATCGCGAGATCCAACCCGTCGTCGTACTGCAGCGCCGACGCCTCGTCGCCGGGCTCGAACAGATACGGCTGGACGGTGCCGCCGAGCGCCGCGTCGCCATCGGTGACGGACACTTCCACGTAATCGCCGGGTTCTACTTCGCGCGTGCGCGCGTCGCCCGCCGCAACGCTGACGTTCTTGGTGGCGATCGCGAGGACGCCGCCATCCGGCATCGCCTGGTGTGCGCTCAGCGCAAGGTTGTAGAGAAGCTGCTGGAGCGTCTCGGCGTCGACGCGAACGGGCCGCGTGCTGCCCGTCAAGCGCAGTTCGAGCCGGACTCGATCACCGACCATGCGCTCGACGGTGTAGCGCGCGCGGCTGATGATCGCGTTCGGGTCGGCGACCTTTGGCCGCGGCGCCCGGGTGCGGCTGAAGGCGAACAGTTGCTCGGTGAGGCTGCAGGCGCGCTCCGCGGCCTGGCGAATCGAGGCCACTTCGCCGGCGCGCGGATCACCCGGCGAGAGGTACTCGCCGAGCGTCTCGGCATGGCCGATGATCGCGGTCAGCAGTTGCTCGAAATCGCGAGCGATGCCGCCGGCGAGGCGTTCCACGGAGTCGTCCTTGGCCATGGCGAGGCAGATCAGGCGCCCATGATCACGAGGCGGAGTCTTGCGACGTGTCGATATGCCCGAACAGCAGCAGCGCGACCGCTTCGAGCAGTCCCTTTACGCTGCACGGCTTGTCGAGAAACGCCTCGTCGGCCCACAGCGTCACCTTCTCCTTGAACAGGCGATCGCTGAACCCGGTGAGGTAGAGGACCTTGAGCGAAGGACGGAGCGCGCGCAGCCGGCGCGCCAGCTCGTCGCCGGTCATCTGCGGCATCATCAGGTCGGTCACGAGGATGTCGAAGTCGGTCATCTTCGCGGCAGCCTCGAGGGCTTCGGGGCCGTCGCCGGCGATGGTTGTCGCGTAGCCAGCCTCGCTCAGAACGCGCTCGACGAACTTCTGGATCGACGGTTCGTCGTCGACGATCAGAACGCTGCTGGAACGCGACGGCGTCTGCTTCATGGCTGCCGCCTACTCCGCGACGGTCGCGAGCAACTGCGCCACGCGGGCCGTGAGCGCCGATGCCGGAAACGGCTTGCTGAGAAAGCTCACGTTCGTGCCGCCGAACTGCGGCTGCACGGTGACGTCCCCGTACCCCGACATGAACAGCACCCGCAGCTCCGGGCGGAGGCCGATGAGCCGCTGGGCCAGCGCCGGGCCGCTCATTTCCGGCATCACCACGTCGGTCAGCAGAAGACTGACCGCCCCGTTGTGCCGCGCAAACATCGACATCGCGGCCGTCGGCGTCGCCGCTTCGAGCACCTGGTAACCCTGCCGCTGCAGCACCGTGCTGACGATCACCCTGACGGCGGCCTCGTCTTCCACGATCAGGATCGTCTCGCGCCTGCCGGCGCACGCGCCCGCTCCAGACGATGCGGTGCGACCCGCCACGGCCGACGCAACTGGAAAGTACAGCGTGAAGACGGTGCCGGCGCCCGGTTCGCTGTCGACGGTGATCACGCCGTTGCTCTGCCGGACGATTCCGTAGACGGACGCGAGGCCGAGCCCTGTACCCTTGCCGACCTCCTTGGTCGTGAAAAATGGTTCGAACAGATGCGCGCGCGCCTCGGCCGACATCCCGATGCCGTTGTCGGCGACCCGCAGCCTCACGTACTGATTGGCCCGAGCCAGCGGCTGGTCGGGCGCCGCGAATGTCAGGCGCGGCACGTGTGACACGTCGAGGCGAATCACGCCGCCGCCTGGCAGCGCGTCGCGCGCGTTCAGCACGAGATTGAGCAGCGCCTGTTCGATCTGCGTCGGATCGACCCGCACCAGGGCGGGCGCCGGCGCCGGATCGCAGACCAGCGCGATGTCCTCGCGGATCAGATCGCACAGCATCGCCTTCAGCCCGGCGATCGTCTGGTTGAGATCGACCTCCTTCGGCGTCAGGACCTGCTTGCGGCTGAACGCGAGCAACTGCTGCGTGAGCGCGGCCGCGCGCTGCCCCGCCTTTTGAATCTCCTCGAGGTCCTGCCGATCGGGGTCGTCAGGCGCGCGCGCGCCGAGGAGCAGCTCGGTGTAGCCGAGAATCGACGTCAGGAGATTGTTGAAATCGTGCGCGATGCCGCCGGCGAGCCGTCCCACACTGTCGATCTTCTCCGCCTGCACCAGGCGCTCTTCGATCACGCGACGATCGGTGATGTCGCGCGCGATGCAGAGATGGCGGTGGCCGTGGACGCGTGCGCGGTAGCTGCACTCGATCACGCGGACGCCGCCGGCGCGCGTGCGCACGCGATGCTCGCGCTGCGCCTCGCCGAGCGCGAGCACCTCGCGCCACGCCGCCGCCAGGCTGTCGCCGTCGAGAATCAGACCGTCGAGAGGATGATCGACGACGGCCTCCGAGGGCACGCCGAAGAGCACGCATGCGGCGGGGTTCGCCTCGACGACGCCGCGGTGATCGTCGAGGATCAGCATCGCGTCGGCGGCGTCGAAGAACACCGACCGGAACTGCCGATCGCGTTCGTGGCGGGCGAGCTCCGCTTCGACGTTCGTCGTGACGTCGATGAGAAACCCGCGGAGCTCGACGAGCGTGCCGCCGGAGTCGAACTCGCCGACGACGGTCTCGATGACGTCGACGATGCCGCCGCCGGGACGGCGCAGCCGGGCGCGATGGTGCTCCAGCCGGCCGCGCTCACGGATGGAAGCGACAAATCGTTCGCGCTCGGCCGGGTCGTCGTAGACCGTGCTCACGGCCGCGCCGATCACGCCGGCCACCGAGTCGGATCCGAGCATGCGGGCGAACGCGGCGTTGCACGAGATCAGCGTGCCGTCCGGGCGCGCCACGTAGATCCCCACCAGCGCCTCCTCGAACAGCTCGAGGCAGCGGACCGGCGGCCGCAGCGGCGGCGGCAGCTGCTGAACGGTGACCGGGACCAGCACGGTATCGCTCATACCGGGCGACGGAGGATCGCCGGCGGCGCCTCCTCGGCGAGATGATGCCGTTCGAGCCGCCGGTACAGCGCCCTGCGGCTGATGCCGAGCACCTTGGCCGCGGCCATGCGATTCCCGTTCACCTGCCGCAGCACCTCGAGAATGTGCTCGCGCTCGATCTCCTCGAGCGGCGGAGTCCCCGGCGCAACGTCACCGACCGATCGCGGCTTCGCGGCGGCACCGGACCGCGCCGCCTGGGTCTCAGGCCCGAATGCGCCGGCGAGTTCGCGCTCGGAGAGCAGCGTGCCGTCGGCCAGCATGCACGCCCGCTCGATGACGTTCTTCAGCTCGCGCACGTTGCCGTTCCACGGCGCGCTCAGCAGCAGCCGTTCGGCCTGGGGCGTGAGGCCGTGAATCGGCTTGCGCACGCGCGCCGCACAGTCGCGCACGAACGCCGACGTGAGATACGGAATGTCTTCGCGCCGGTCGCGGAGCGGCGGCAGCATCAGGTCGACGACGTTGAGACGGTAGAAGAGATCGCCGCGGAACCGCCCCGCCGCGACTTCGGCGCGGAGGTCGCGGTTGGTGGCGGCGATGACGGTCACGTCGACGCGCTTGGGCTGCAGCGATCCGACGCGCTGCACCTCGCCGTATTCGAGCGCCCGCAGCAGTTTGGCCTGCACCGACAGCGGCAGCTCCCCGACTTCGTCGAGGAACAGCGTGCCGCCCTGCGCGGCCTCGAACACGCCCGGCTTCGACTCCACGGCGCCGGTGAAGGCGCCGCGCACGTGACCGAACAGCTCGCTCTCGAACAGCGTGTCGACGACCGCCGAGCAGTTGATGGTGACGAACGGACGATTACGCCGGGTCCCCGCGTGATGGAACGCCCGCGCCGCCAGCTCTTTGCCGGTCCCGGTCTCTCCGCTGATCAGGACCACTTTCGCGTGAGGCGCGAGGCGCTGGATCAGGCTGAAGACCTCCTGCATCGCCGGGCTGCGGCCGAGCATGCCGCAGAATTCGAGTTGCCGCGCCACCTGGCTTTCCAGCGCGACCACCTGCGCCCGCCGCTCGAGTTCCATGCGGATGTCCTCGAGCACCTGCTTCAGCCGGTCGAAGTCGAACGGCTTGGTCAGGTATTCGCGCGCACCCAGCTTGATCGCCTCGACGGCGCTGTCGACGGCCGCGTATGCCGTCATCAGAATGACTTCGCAGCTCGGAACCGCCGCCCGGATCTGTTTCAGCAGGTCCAGGCCGTTGACGTCGGGCATCCGCAGGTCGACCATCGCGAGATCCGCCGGCTTGCGAAGCAGCGTGCGCATCGCGTCGGTGCCGTTCGCGCAGGTGGCGACGTCGAACCCGATCCGCGCGGCCAGCCGTTCCAGCACTTTCAACACCGGCGCCTCGTCGTCGACGACGAGGAGCAGCGGACGCGAGGCGTCGGGTTTCGGTGTCGGAATCGCCATGGGCCTGACTCCCCAGCTGCAGCTCGGGTACGGGGCCGGATCCGCGGTCCATTCCGTATTGGTAGTCGCCACAGTACGCATCAGCAGGGTTCGCGCGCGCCGGAGTCCAAGAACCGTGCCCGGTGCGCGGCGTGTGACCCTAGGGAATTCCCTAACCGCACAATGCCGCGTGTGCGCCTGTGGCCGCCCGAGTGTGCGCCGCTGTGCGTTATAGCACACGCGGCTCAGCCGCACACGCCAATGCCTGCGGTTTCACCGCATCTGATGTGCTGGCAGTGGTCTTGCCTGGTGCCCGGGACATCCCATGACACCGATTACATCCGTTCTCATCGTGGACGACGAACCGGCCGTGCGCGACCTGATGTCGCGCTGGGTTTCCGGAATGGGCCTGCGGCCCCAGACCGCGGCGAACGCCGCCGAAGCGCTCGCGACGCTGCGGACGCGTCAATACGACGTCGCCGTGATCGACGTCATGATGCCCGGCCACGATGGGCTCTGGCTTGCGAGCGAACTGCAGCGCGACCACCCGCACACCGCGGTGGTGATCGCGACCGCATACACGGAACTGCTCGACGGCGAGGCGCAGCAGCAACCGGTCGCCGACTTCCTGGTCAAGCCGTTTCACCGCGAGCGCTTCACGCTCGCCGTCGATCGCGGCCGGCAGTGGCGGAAGCAGACGCTCGAGGAAATGCACTGGCACGCCATGCTCTCGATCGAGCTGCGCGATCGGGCGGCGCAGCTGTGCGGCGAGCTCCAGGAGCGTGTGGCGACCGGTGGGAGCGAGCACGATGCCCTGCTCGCGCTCGCGACCGAACGGATGCCGGAGACCGCCGCGCACGGCGAGCGGGTCGCCCGCTTCGCGCACTCGGTCGCGCGCGAGATGGGCGTGCTCCGCGACCTCGAACCGTCGCTCGCCGTGGCCGCGCGGTTCCACGACATCGGCAAGATCGCGATCCCGGACGCGCTGCTGACGAAGCCGTCACCGCTGACCGCCGGCGAGAAGGCGATCATGCGGCAGCACGTCGACGTCGGCGCGGAAATCCTGCAGGCCACCGAGACGCTCGCCGACGCCGGGCCGATCGTGGGCGCGTCGCATGAGTGGTTCGGCGGCGGCGGCTACCCCTGGAAACTCGCCGGCGACGAGATTCCGCTGGCCAGCCGGATCATCGCGGTCGTCGACGCGTACGACGCCATGACGCAGCAACGCGCGTATCGCCTCAACCTGGACTCGTCCGACGCGATCGCCGAGCTCCTGCGCTGCTGCCCGACGCAGTTCGACCCGGAGGTGCTAGCGGCCTTCCTCGCGGTCCTCGGGCGGCAATGAAGAATTAGGAATTTGGAATGAGGAATTTGGCGTTCGGGTCACGCCACGACGCTGACTCGACTATGTCGGTCGTGCTCACGCATTCCGAATTCCAAGTTCCAAATTCTTAATTCCCGCAGCCGGGATTCTCTCGTCCCACAGGCGGACACTTTCCCGTCCGCGAACACACCTTTTGCGTTGCGCTAAACGCAAAGGATATAATCACTTACCGTCAATACCTCACGTGGCGTCACGTTTGCCTTGGCGAAAGGCGATCGTTTTGACGAAAGTTTCCGTCTAAGCACACACAAAACAGCCATGGATATTGCTCGTCCGTCGAACGTCAAGAAAAAGCGGATCCGGCAGGCGATTTACGCCGGCGTCGGGCTGCTTGCCGTCGTCCTCGTCAGCGTCGGCCTCTCAAGATTGAAGCCCGCTGCACCCACGGTCGAGCGGGCGGTCGTCTGGCCGGACACGGTCAAGCGCGGACCGATGGTGCGCCAGGTGCGCGGCCTCGGTACGCTCACGCCGGAGGACATCCGCTGGATTCCGGCGACGACGCAGGGGCGCGTCGAGAAGATCATCCTGCGTCCCGGCACGTCGGTGAAATCGAACGACGTGATCCTCGAGCTGACGAACCCGCAACTCGAACAGCAGTTGCAGGACGCCGAGCTCAAGCTGCAGGCGGCCGAAGCGGCGCTCGCGAATATCAAGGTGCAGTTGCAAAACGACCTGCTGGCGACGCGAGCGTCCTCCGCGCAAGTCGAGGCCGAGTACAACAAGGCCAAGACGCAGTACGAGATGAACCAGCAGCTCGCGAAGGACCAGCTGGTGTCGGCGCTGGTCCTCGAACAGTCGCGGGTCGATGCTGAGCAGCTGTCGGTGCGCACGCAGATTGCGAAGGATCAGCTGGCGAGCAAGACCGAGTCGACGCGGGCCCAGCTCGCCGTCGCCCAGTCTGCCGTCGATCAGGCGCGCGCCGTGCTCAACCTGACGCGCCAGCAGCGCGACGAGCTGAAGGTGCGCGCGGGCCTCGAGGGCATGCTGCAGCTGGTGCCGGTTGAAGTCGGCCAGCAGGTGGCGCCGGGCACCAACCTCGCGCGCGTCGCGAATCCGAGCCGCCTCAAGGCGGAGATCAAGATCGCCGAGACCCAGGCGAAGGACATCCAGCTCGGGCAGAAGGCCGAAGTCGACACGCGGAACGGAGTCGTCGAGGGACGCGTTGCGCGGATCGATCCCTCCGTCCAGAACGGCACGCGCACCGTCGACGTGACGCTCACCGGCGAACTGCCGAAAGGCGCGGTCCCCGACTTGAGCGTCGACGGGACCATCGAGCTCGAACGCCTCAACGACGTGCTGTTCATGGGCCGCCCTGCATTCGGCCAGGACCAGAGCGTCGTCGGGCTCTTCAAGATTCAGGCGGATGGCGTCAACGCGGAGCGCACGCAGGTGAAGCTCGGTCGCAGCTCCGTGAACACCATCGAGGTGCTCTCGGGATTGAAGGTCGGCGATCAGGTGATCCTGTCCGACATGTCCGCATACGACGCATACGACCGCATTCGATTGAAGTGACGACAGGGGATCGCTGAAGGGCCGCGCTGCGCGGTGGCGCGCGACGGCAGCGCAGGCTTCGCGGCCTGCCGGGAGAAAAGCATGGCTGAGAACGGGCAACCGCTGATCAAACTGGATGGTGTGACGAAGGTCTTCTTCACCGACGAGGTCGAAACGCACGCGCTCTCCGGAATCCACCTCCAGATCGACAAGGGCGAGTACGTGTCGATTGCCGGACCATCCGGCTGCGGCAAGTCGACGCTGCTGTCGATCCTCGGGCTGCTCGACTCGCCGACTGAAGGACAGTACCTCCTGAACGGACGGCCGGTCGCCGAGCTGCCCGCGTCGGAGCGCGCCCGGGTGCGCAATCGCGAGATTGGCTTCATCTTTCAGAGCTTCAACCTGATTGGCGATCTCACGGTCTTCGAGAACGTCGAGCTGCCGCTGACCTACCGCGGCATGAAGGCCGCCGAGCGCCGGCAGCGGGTCGAAGCCGCCCTCGAGCGGGTCGGCATGGCCCACCGCGCCAAGCACCTGCCGAGCCAGCTCTCCGGCGGTCAGCAGCAGCGCGTCGCGGTCGCCCGCGCGGTCGCCGGCGAGCCGCTCATCCTGCTCGCGGACGAGCCGACCGGAAACCTCGATTCGCGAAGCGGCGAAGCCGTGATGGACCTGCTACGCGAGCTGCATCGCGGCGGCGCGACGATCTGCATGGTCACGCACGATCCTCGTTACGCGCGCCATGCCGATCGCAGTATTCACGTCTTCGACGGCCGCGTCGTCGAAGAGCAGACGGAGATGGCCGTTACTGAGTAGCGTCAATGGCTAATGGCTGATGGCTGATGGCAATGGCTGATGACAGTCATCAGCCATGAACCATTCAGCCATCAGCCATCAGCCATCACCCATGTGCACCGATCTTCGACACGCCGTACGCCTCCTCCTCAACGCTCCCGGGTTCACGCTGCTCGTCGTGGTCGTGCTCGCCGTCGGGATCGGCGCCACCACGTCGATCTTCAGTGTCGTCAACGGCGTGCTGCTGAAGCCACTGCCCTTCCCGGATGCCGACCGCCTGGTGGCCATTCAATCCGTGACGCAAGCCGACGACGACGGCTCGGCGGCCGTGCCTGACATCATCGACTTCCAGGCGGCGCGAAGCGTCGAGCAGGTCGTCGGCTACACTGGCGGCACCGCGATCCTCACCGGACGTGGCGAGGCGACGACGGTGCTGACGTCGTTCGTCACTGGCGATCTGATGGCGACGCTGCGGGCGCCGCTGCTGCGCGGGCGACCGTTCACGCCAGCCGACGTCCGGCCCGGCGCAGCGCCGACCGCGATCATCTCGGAGCGCCTGTGGACGGACCGATTCGCCCGCGATCCGTCCGTCGTCGGCGGCACTGCCACGATCGAGGGCCAGGCGTTCACCATCGTCGGCGTGGCGCCGGTCTCCTTCGACTTTCCGATCCAGGCGAAGCGGGTCGACCTGTGGTTGCCGGTCACGACGACGCAGATTGGCGCGCAGCTCGCCGCGCAGCGCGGCGCCCATTTCATGCACACGATCGCGCGGCTGCGGCCGGGGGCGTCGATCGAGCAGGCCGCCACCGAGCTCGGCGCCATCGCAGACCGGCTCGGGCGTGAATACCCGAGGACCAACGCCGCACGAACGGTCGCCGTCCTGCCGCTGCAGGAGCGGATCGTGCGCCAGCATCGGACGGCGCTCGCCGTTCTCTTCGGGTCGGTCGCCGGCGTCCTGCTGATCGCCTGCGCGAATGTCGCCAACCTGCTGCTGGCGCGCGGCGTCTCGCGCCGCCGCGAGATCGCCATCCGGACGGCGCTCGGCGCGGGCCGCGCCCGCATCGTCGGCCAGCTGCTGACCGAGAGTCTGCTGATCGCGATCGTCGCCGGCGCCGCCGGCGTCCTCTTGGCGCAATGGGGTGTCGCGGCCATCGTGGCGGCAAGCCCGGTCGACATCCCGCGGCTGCAGGCCGCGCGGGTCGATTGGAGCGTTTTGTGGTTTGCGTCGCTCCTGTCGATAGCGACCGGCGTCGGGTTCGGCGTGATGCCGGCGCTTCAGGTCAGCCGATCCGACCCCGGCGAAACATTGAAGGGGACGACCGGCACCGATCCGCGCGGCGCACGGATCCGGCAGATGCTCGTCGCCGCCGAGGTGGCGCTCTCCATCCTGCTTCTGGCGGGCGCGGGACTGCTCGCACGGACGCTCGTCAACCTGCAGCGCGTCGACGTCGGATTCGTCGCCGAGCGGACGCTGGCGGTGGAGATTTCGCTGCCGGATACGCGCTATCCGACGGCCGATGCGCGCATCGCCTTCTACCGGCGCGCAATCGACGGCCTCGGTGCGATCGCGGGCGTGCGCTCGGCGGCGGCGAGCTCGACGCTGCCGCTGACCGGCAACGACATGGGGATCGGCTTCCGCATCGAGGGACGCCCGGTTCGCAACGAAGATCACACAAGCGCTGCCTACCACGCGGTCAGCCCCGATTATTTCGCGACGATGGGGATTCGGATCGTTCGCGGCCGCGGCTTCACCGACCGCGACAGCGAAAACGGGCCGCCGGTTCTCGTCGTCAGCGAGGCGATGGCGCGAATGTACTGGCCTGGCGCGGATCCGATCGGCACACGCGTCACGATCGGCTACAACAGCACCGGGCCACGTGAGGTGATCGGGATCGTCGCCGATGTGAAGGAAACAGCGTTGTCCGAGCCGGCGCGGCCGGAGATGTACGCCCCGTTTCCACAGACCCCCTGGCCGTTCTTCACCGCCGTTGTCCGCACCGATCGCGATCCAGCGCCGCTGGCCGCGGCCCTGCGGGCGGTCGTGACGCGCCTCGATCCCGAGCAGCCGCCCGGCGACGTGCAGACGCTCACCCACTACGTGCGCGAGGCAACGGCGCGGCCGCGCTTCACGGCTGCTCTGGCGGCGACGTTCGCGGCGCTCGCCACGCTGCTGGCGGGCCTTGGCATCTACGGCGTGCTCGCGTGCAGCGTCGCTCTGCGGCGCCGCGAGATCGGAATCCGGATGGCGCTCGGCGCACGTCCTTCAGCAGTCCGGTCGATGGTCGTCGGCCAGGCGCTGAGGCTCGGCGGCATCGGGATCGCGATCGGCCTGGCCGGCGCGCTGGCGCTGACGCGTGTCCTGGCGTCGCTGCTGTTCGGCGTCGGCGCGTCGGACCCACTGACGTTTGCCGCCGTGTGTGTGATGTCGATGATCGCCGTCGCGTCGGCGGCGTGGCTGCCCGCCCGCCGCGCGACGCGTGTGGACCCACTGGTCGCACTCAGAGCGGATTGAACCCATGCTGATTTCGCTGCGCAACGTCGAGAAGTCGTATCCCCACGGCGTCGGCCGCACCTACGTGCTGCGGCGGGTGAACGTGGACATCAAGGAAGGCGAGTTCGTGTCGATCATGGGGCCATCGGGTGCCGGCAAGTCGACGCTGCTCCACATTCTCGGCATGCACGACAGCGCGTGGTCCGGCGAGTACTACTTCATGGATCAGCCGGTCCATCGTCTCAATCCCAAACAGCGTTCGGAACTGCACAAGAAGCACATCGGCTTCGTGTTCCAGAGTTATCACCTGCTCGACAACCTGACCGTTTACGAGAATCTGGAGATTCCACTCTCCTACCGGAACGTGAGCCGGAAGGATCGCCAGAGCATGGTCGCCGACATCCTCGATCGCTTCCAGATCGTCGGCAAGAAGGACCTCTATCCGAATCAGCTGTCGGGTGGGCAGCAGCAGCTGGTCGGCGTGGCGCGCGCGGTGATCGCGAACCCGCAGGTGATCCTCGCCGACGAACCGACCGGCAACCTGCACTCGGCGCAGGGCAAGGAAATCATGGAGCTGTTCCGCTCGTTGAACGAAAGCGGCGCGACGATCGTCCAGGTAACGCATTCGGAGGTGAACGCGTCTTATGGCACGCGCATCATCCAGCTGCGCGACGGCTGGGTGGTCGACGAGGAAACCTCCAACCAAACCACAGCGGCCGGCGTCTAAAAACCGGCCGCTTCAGCGAGCGGTCGGCAGTCGGCCGTCGCCAGCCGATGCGATCTCCGGCGGCGACAGCGGCCGCGCGACTGACTCAGGAGAACGCCCGTGGCAGTAGCGCAACGATGGCCCGTTGACGAACTTACGCCGATGCGAGCAGAAGCCGCGGTGCCGCGCGTGCTGATCGCCGACGATCAGCCCGATGTCCTGGAGGCGCTGCGGCTGCTGCTCAAAGGCGAAGGCTACAAGATCGACGCGGCGGGATCGCCGGCGGCGATTCTCGAGGCGATCGACACCGACGAGTATGACGCGGTGCTGATGGATCTCAACTACGCGCGCGATACCACGTCAGGCCAGGAGGGGCTCGACCTGCTGTCGCAGCTGCGCGCGCACGATCAGACGCTGCCGGTCGTGGTGATGACCGCCTGGGGCAGCGTCGAGGTCGCGGTCGAGGCGATGCGGCGCGGCGCGCGCGACTTCGTGCAGAAGCCGTGGGAGAACGCGCGACTGCTGACGATTCTGCGCACGCAGGTCGAGCTCGCGCGGGCGCTGCGCCGGCAGCAGCGGCTCGAAGCGGAGAATCGATCGCTGAAGCCGGACGTCCGCCCGCTGCTGATCGCCGAAGCGATGTCGATGCGGCCGGTGCTCGAGTTGATCTCGCGGGTCGGACCGTCGGAAGCGAACGTGCTGGTCACCGGCGAGAACGGCAGCGGCAAGGGCACGGTCGCCCAGGCGATTCACGCGGTGTCGGCGCGCGCCGGCAAGGGACTCGTCACCGTCAACGCCGGCGGGTTGTCCGACGGCGTCTTCGAAAGCGAGCTGTTCGGCCACGTGAAGGGCGCGTTCACCGACGCGAAAACCGATCGCGTCGGCCGGTTCGAGCTCGCCGACGGCGGCACGCTGTTCCTCGACGAAATCGCCAACGTGCCGTTGAACCTGCAGCCGAAGCTGCTGCGTGTCCTCGAAACCGGCGACTTCGAGCGGGTCGGCTCGTCGCGGACGCGCCACGTCAACGTCCGGATCATCTCGGCGACCAATTCCAATCTCGCCGAGGAGGTGTCCGGCGGGCGGTTCCGGCAGGATCTGCTGTTCCGCCTGAATACGATTGAAATCCAGCTGCCGCCGCTGCGCGAGCGCCGCGAGGACATCCCGGCGCTGGCGACGCACTTTCTGAAGCAGCACGCACAGCGCTATCGCAAGAACCTCACCGGCTTCGAACCTGCCGCGCTGCAGGCGCTGCTCGATCATCCGTGGCCCGGGAACATCCGCGAGCTCGATCACGCGGTCGAGCGCGGCGTGCTGATGGCGCAAGGCACCGCAATCCGCGCCGGCGAGCTCGGCCTGCGCATCGACCGCGACGCGACGGCGCGCATCGAGGACATGAGCCTCGAAGACGTCGAAGGGTTCCTGATCAAGAAGGCAATGGCGCGCTTCGACGGCAACGTGAGCCAGGCGGCCAAGGCGCTGGGGCTGAGCCGTAGCGCTCTCTACCGACGCTTGCAGCGCTACGGCCTGTGATCAGAAATTAAGAATTAAGAATTAAGAATTAAGAATGCGTGGGAAAACTGGCGCGCGAACTCTTAATTCTCGGAGAACGTTGCAGAATTAGCTCCCTCGCGGGTGGCCGCGAGCGGGGCCGCCCCGCCGGGCGCGGAGCCGTGAGCCGTGACGAGTGCTTTTCCGGCGAGCACCCGGTGGGGCTGTTCGCGGACGGGGCCCGCCTTGAGCTGATTCTGCAACGTGCTCTTAATTCTCTGATTCTTGATTGTACGATTGCCGCGTGAAGCCGCCGGCCGAACTTTCGGCGGAGGCGATGCTCGAGGCTTCTGCCCTCGATGCCGCGTCGAGCCGCCCCGATGCGCGGCTCCGCTTCGACCAGCGGATCCTGCTGCTCGCGCTCGTCGCGGGACTTCCCGCGGCGCTGGTCGCGCTGGTTCTCCTCTGGACCGGCGCCTACACCCCCAAGGTGCAATGGACGCTGACCGTGTTGATCGTCGGCGTCTGGACCGGCTGTTCGTTCAGCGTGCGCCAGCGTGTGGTGGTGCCGCTGCAGACGCTCTCCAACCTGCTCGCCGCCCTGCGTGAGAGCGACTTCTCGATTCGCGCCCGCGGCGCGAGCGGCGACGACCCGCTCGGCGCGGTCATGCTCGAGGTCAACGTCCTCGCCTCGACGCTCCACGATCAGCGGCTCGGCGCGCTCGAAGCCGGTGCGCTGCTGCGCACGGTGATGGTGGAGATCGACGTCGCCGTGTTCACCTTCGACGGCGCGCACATGCTGCGGCTCGTCAACCGCGCCGGCGAGCGCCTGCTTGCCCAGCCGGCCGAGCAGCTGCTCGGCCGCACCGCGGACGAGCTCGGGCTGCGACCGTGCTTGATCGGCCATTCGCCACGCATCGAAGACGTGGCGTTTCCGGGCGGCGCCGGCCGCTACGAAGTGCGCCGGACGACGTTCCGGCAGGGCGGACGGCCGCACCAGCTGCTGGTGCTCGCCGACGTCAGCCGGCCGCTGCGCGACGAAGAGCGTCAGGCGTGGCAACGCCTGATTCGCGTCATCGGCCACGAAATCAACAACTCGCTCGCGCCGATCAAGTCGATCGCCGGCAGCCTCGAGTCGATGCTGACGCGCGCCTCGGAATCCGATCGGCCGTTCGCCTCCGATCCGGAAACGATCGACGACATGAAGCGCGGCCTCGCGGTGATCGCGGCGCGATCGGATTCGTTGAGCCGCTTCACGACCGCATACGCACGCCTGGCAAAGCTGCCGGCGCCGCGCGTCGACTCCGTCAACGTCACCGCGCTCGTCAGGCGCATCGCCGGCGTCGAGACCAAGCTCCCGATTCGCATCGTCGATTCGCCGGACCTCACCATCCGCGCCGATCCCGATCAACTCGAGCAGTTGCTGATCAACCTGGTGCACAACGCCTCGGACGCCGCGCTCCAGACCGGCGGCGGCGTGAGCGTCGGCTGGCACCGCGAGGGACGGCACTTCGAGCTCTGGATCGACGACGAAGGATCCGGGCTGACCAACGCCTCCAACCTGTTCGTCCCGTTCTTCACGACGAAGCCCGGCGGATCGGGCATCGGCCTGGTGCTCAGCCGCCAGATCGCCGAAGCGCACGGCGGATCGCTGACGCTCGAAAACCGCACCGAACGCCGCGGCTGCCGCGCCTTCCTGCGCCTGCCGCTGTAATGTCACACTGTTAGCAGGACGCGCGGATCAGGTGGCCGCTGGCCCCCCGCTTGCTCCCAGCGGTCGAGGCATGCGCGGACTCTCGACGTGGATCGTCACGCTCTTCGCATCGCCGCTCGGCGTTGTCGTTCTGGCAGCGCTCGACTCGACGCTGTTCTTCTCGCTGCCCTTCGGCATCGACGCGGCCGTGGTGATCCTGGCGGCGCGGCTGCGCACGTACTGGTGGCTGGTCCCGCTGCTCGCCACCGCGGGCTCCGTGGCCGGCGCCGCGCTCACCTTCTGGATGGGCGTGAAGATCGGCGAGAAGGGCCTCGATCGCTGGGTCCCCGACGAAAGGCGTCTCGATCGGATCCGCCACCGAATCCGCGAAAAAGGCGCGATCGCGCTCGCCGTGCTCGATCTGTTGCCGCCGCCGTTTCCGTTCACCCCTTTCGTCCTCGCCGCCGGCGCGCTCGACGTCGATGCGCGTACATTCTTCGGAACGCTTACCGTCTGCCGCATCTTCCGCTTCGGCCTCGAGGCCGCTCTGGCGATTCGCTACGGTCGCCGGATCCTCGGCTGGCTCGGCTCCACATTCTTCCACGACGTGGTCGCCATCCTCTTCCTGCTGGCCGTGGTGCTCACGACGGTGTCTCTCGTGAAACTCGTGCGATCGTCGGGCCCGACGAAGCGCCGACGCGCAGCCGTCAACGGCTAAAGGGCCGGCCGTCAGCCCGTTGGCGACGGCGTGCTTCGGAACATCGGCCGCCGATCGGGCCGGCTTACAACTGCTCCTTCGTGTAGTATTTCGTCACTTGCGCTGACGACTTCTTCGCTCCGATGGCGGGCGCGAAGTCGATCGTCAGGTTGCAGGCAGGTTTCTCGCGGCCGGACAATCGTCGACGCCTGCGATCCGGCCGACGCGGATGTCGACTCGATCGAAGTCGGCGTCGGGAATCGGTGCAGGTGCTTGTGTCATGCGCGCCAAACATGACACGAAACCCTCATCCGGTTCGGGTTCACCGCGTGATTCGCTAACAGACGAGCCGGTACAGGACTTGATTGCGACTCGCCCGATGCCCGAGATGGCTGGCAACGTGCTGATCGTCGAGGACGACCCCGATGTCCGCGACATGCTGTCGACGCTGCTGTCGCTGGAGGGATTTCACGCGGTCGCGGCCGAGGACGGACTCGAAGGACTGCACCTGCTGCGCGCAGTGCTCCACCGTTCGCCCGATATTCCCTGTCTGGTGCTGCTCGACCTGAAGATGCCACGGTTGAGCGGCCATGAGTTCCGCCGCGCCCAGCTCGGCGACCCTATCGTCGCGAACGTACCCGTCGCGGTGATGTCAGGCGCTGTGGATCTCGAGCAGCGCGCGGAGGCGCTCGGCGCCGTCGCGACCGTGCCGAAGCCAATCGATTGTGATGCGTTGATGAATGTCGTGCGGAAGTACTGCGCGAGCCGAACGGAACCGCCGCAGCCTACGGGCGCCCGCTGACCGCCTGCCGGACTGCGTTGGCGAGCACCGCACCAAGGGCCGCAGCGGCCACCAGCAGCGCCGGCACCGGTCGCTCGTCGATCAGGTAAATGAGCACGATGCCGATGACGCCGCCGATCGACAGCGTCCCTAACGCGTCCGTTACTCTGCTGAGTCTGCCCTTCGGGCAGCGATGATGCTCAGTAAGAGCCCCGAAACACTTGGGGCATGTTGCCATCTTCGATCATTTTACACCAGCGACCTGGCGCGTCGGCCGACCGGCAGGCGCTCGTCAGGCGTGCGCGCCCTTCATTGCGCCGAACACTGCGATGTGCGACTCGACGACGCGCTTGCGCTCCGCGTCATCGGGCTCGAGCGACCATACGCCACGCTGTGAAGTTCCGCCCAGGATGATGCCGTCGCGGCGCGCCATCATGTGAATCCCGAGTGTGGCGCCGGGCACGGGCGGGACACCGCCGTTGGTGTGGTATTGAACTTCGGGCTGCGGCACCAGCACGGTGAGCTGGCCTTTGAGCGGCAGGAGATCCTGATCGCCGAACAGCTCGCGTGCGCCAAGCCCGGTGCAGTTGAAGACGATCGGCTCGCGCAGCGTCATGAGATCGCGGGGCGTGTCGAACTTCCGGATCACGATCCGTCCGCCGAACAGCAGAACGTCCCGCACGAGACTGTCGAGATAGATCGACGGCTCGATGCGGATCTGCGGCGAACGAACGGCGTACTTGGTCGCGAACGGATGCTCGCCCGGGCCATAGACCTCGCGGCCGGTGCTGAAACGCGCATCGAGGTTCGGTCGCTGCCCAGCGGTGTCGTTCTGCCCCGGCAGCTCGTTCATCAGCGAGTAGTTGTCGAGCCACGAGACGCCGTAATTCGCACCGGCCAGCAGCTGCAGCTGGCGGAAGGCGATGTCGGCCGCGCGGAAATACTGCGCGTCCCAGGCGTCTGTACGTTGCGTCGGATCGACCAGCCCGGACGAGGGCGTGAAGCCGGCGAGTGACATGTTCGAGGTGACGTTCGGCGGGACCGCGAGCGCGTAGATCGTCACCTCGTACCCGCGCCGCTGCAGCTGGCGGGCACAGGTCAAGCCGACCGAACCGCAACCGATCACCGCTGCCTGCCGCCCCGGATGATCGGCGGCGAGCTCCGCGGCCATCGAGCCGGTGCCCCAGGCGAGCGACATCCCCGCGCCGCCGTGTCCGTAGTTGTGGATCAGCAGCTTGTCGTCGAGCCGATCGGCCTTGAGCACGAAGCCGGCGTCGCGATGCGGCCGCAGACCGACAGTCGTCCGGATGACGCGATCCCACGACGCTTTCACCGGCGGCAGCGACACCGGCGTGTGATGCGGCGTGACGTTCGGCGCCGACTTCGGGCCGCACGCGCTCAGACCGAAACCGACGGCAGCGAGGCTGCCGGTGGTGAGAAATGCCCGTCTATGCATCGCGATTCCCGTGGAGGCTGGATCCGTCCAGACCGCGAATTATATCTCTCCGGGATGCGGCAGCCGGTCAGGCGGCAGGCCGCAGCAGCGTCGACACCGTGGCGAGCAGTTCGGTCGCATCGATCGGTTTCGCGACGTGAATCTCGAACCCGGACTCGAGGGCGCGCTCGACGTCTTCGGCGCGGGCGTGCGCGGTCAGGGCGATCGCCGGCAGGTGCCGCTCGCCGCGCTCCTGGGCACGCAGCCATTTCATCAGCGAATAGCCGTCTTCGTCGGGCATGCCGATGTCGGCGATCAGCACGTCCGGACGGAGCCGATCGACGAGCGCACGCGTATCGCGTGCCGATGCCGTCGTCGCGACGCTGGCGCCGGCGCCTTCCAGCATCGCCCGAACCACTTCGCGGGCGTCCGGATCGTCGTCCACCACCAGGATGCAGGTGCCGCGGAGATCGACGTCCAGAGGCGCGTCGCGGCCGGCAGGCCGATCGATCGCGCGGTGAGGCGCCGCAGGCAGCACCACGGTGAACGACGACCCGTGCCCTTCGCCGTCGCTCTGCGCGCGAACGGTGCCGCCATGGAGCTCGACGAGATGGCGAACGATCGCCAGCCCGAGGCCGAGACCACCGTGCGCGCGCATCGTCCCGGTGTCGCCCTGCCGGAACCGTTCGAACACGTGCGGCAGGAGCTCGGGCGCGATGCCGATGCCCGTGTCGCTGACCGAGAGCTCGGTCGTCGTCCCGACCGGCCGGAGCGTGACGTCGACGCGGCCGCCGCGGGTGGTGAATCGCACGGAGTTGGCGAGCAGATTCCAGACGATCTGCTGCAGGCGATGCGGATCGCCGACGACCGTCGCCACGTCGCCTTCGACGTGCCGGTTGAGCGCGACGCCCTTGAGCTCCGCGGCGGGCCGGACCGCCTCCATCGCCGCGTCGACGACGCCGATCATCGACACCTCGGTAATCTTCAGCCGCATCTGCCCATTGACGATCCGGGTGACGTCGAGCAGGTCTTCGACGAGCCGCGCTTCGGTCCGCGCGCTGCGTTCGATCACGCGCAGCGCATGCTCTTCGCGGGCCGGATCGAGCTTGCGCTGCCGCAGCATCGACACCCAGCCCACGATCGCCGTGAGCGGCGTCCGGAGCTCGTGCGACAAGGTCCCCAGGAAATCGTCTTTGGTGCGATTCGCTGTCTCGGCTTCCAGGCGCGCTTCCTTTTCCCGCTGGACGAGGTCACCAACCGCTTTTGCCATCCGCGACAGCGCCCGTCCGAGCTGCCGGACCTCCGCCGGGCCGCCGCGGGGAATCGGCGTGTCGAACCGGCCCCCCTCGATCTGGCTCGCCGCCGCCGCCAGCGAGGCCAGACGCGTGGTGATCGTGCGCGCGATGATCCACGACACGACCATCGCCAGCACGATCAGCACCGCCGCACCGACGACGACGAGCCGTTCGAGCCGGTTGATCGGTTCGAGCGCCTCGGCATAATCGAGCGACGTGATGACGCAGCCGTCGTTGAACGCCGTCACCGGCTGCAACCCGGCGAGCACGCCGTGGCCCGGCGCGTCGCCGCTGAGCACTTCCGCGCTGTCGCCGGTCAGACACTGATCGATCGCGCGGGCGAGCGGGACGCTCGCCGGCAGGTCGGTCGCCGGCATCGACGGCGGAATCAGCACCTGGCCTTTCCGGTCGATGAGCGTGTTCGCGCCCTTCGCCTGCAGCCCGGATCGATCGCTGAAGAGGCCGGCAAGGTTCGCGACCGGGTACAGCGCGCGCACCAGCGCCCGGCCCTGGGCGACCTGCATCACGTAACCGGGGCCGGTCGGCAACTCGACGAGGGCGGCGAGCTGCGTGGTGTTGGTGAAGCTCACGTCGCGCGGCACCGCGCCGATGGACGCGATGCGTCGCGGGCCGTTTCGCAACTCGACGGCGGTGGCACGCTCGGCGCGTTGAAAGCCGGTCAACGCCACGTGGACGCACTCCAGCTCCCAATCGATGGCTCGCGACGTGACGCGCTCGCCGCAGAGCGAATCGAGGCTCGTCAGGAAGGTGCTGAGCCGATCGTGCTGGCTCTCGATATCGCGCGTCAGCGCGTACTCACGTGCGTCGGCGACGACGTGCGCGCTGGCAACCGCCTGTCGCGTGAGGCTCTCGCGTCCCTGGGTGTACGCGAACGACGCCAGCGTCGCCGCGACCGCGACATTGATGACGATCAGCGCGATCGCGAACTGGAATCGAATCGACGGCAATCTCATCTGTAACGACGCGAACCTCGACCGAGGCGATCTGCAAACTGCAGCGCTTGGGGGAGCTGAAGTATAGCACCCGGCCGCGCTCGCCAGAGGTTGAAAGGGCGCGCACGCCGATGATTACTAACTGATGACCTGAGCGCGGTCGAGCTAAGGCGCCGCGGTCGCCGGCCCGCGCGGCTTGATGTTGGCGAGCGCGAACGCCCACTCGTCCGCGAGCTCCGCGATCCGCTTGTCGGTCGGACGATATCCGTGCGAGCCCTGCGTCTCGATCCGGATCAGCGCCGGCCTTTCGCAACCCTGCGCCGCCTGCAGCGTTGCCGCGAACTTGAACGAATGGCTGGGCACGACGCGATCGTCGTGATCGGCCGTGGTAATCAGCGTCGCCGGATAGCAGGTGCCAGCCTTCACGTTGTGAAGCGGTGAGTATTTGCGCAGATACGCGAAGTCCTTCTCGTTTTCCGCCGAGCCGTATTCGGTCGCCCACGCCGCGCCGCCCGTGAACTTGTGGTATCGCAGCATGTCCATCACGCCGACGGCCGGCAGCGCCACCGCGAACAGGTCCGGGCGCTGCTCCATCACCGCACCGACGAGCAGACCGCCGTTCGATCCGCCCATGATGCCGAGCGTCTGCGGGGAGGCGTAGCGATCGCGGACGAGATACTCCGCCGCCGCAATGAAGTCGTCGAACACGTTCTGCTTCTTCTCGAACATCCCGGCCTCGTGCCACGCTTCGCCGTACTCGCCGCCGCCGCGCATGTTGGCGGTGGCCCAGACGCCGCCGCGTTCGAGGAACGCCGGAATCTCCGGGCGGAACCGCGGCACTTCCGAGATGTCGAAGCCGCCGTATCCGTACAGCATCGTCGGGTTCGCGCCGTCCTTCTTGAGATCCTTCTTGTGCGTAATGAAGAGCGGCACGCGAGTGCCGTCTTGCGAAGCGGCGAACACGCGGTCGGTCGTGTACAGCGTCGGATCGAACGTGAGCTTCGGGGCTTCGAACGGCGTGCTCGAGGCGTTCGCGAGATCGAAGCGGAATACCGTGACCGGGTAGAGCGGCGACGTGAACGTGTAGAAAATTTCCTGGCGCGAGAACCTGCCAAACGGACCGCTCACCGTGCCCAGGCCCGGCGTCGCAATCCGGCCGGCGGTCGATCCATCCAGCTCATAAAACGTCACGTCGCTCGCAACGTCGGCGAGTGCGTTGACGGCCAGCTTGCCGGCGATCAGCCGCGCGGTGTCGATGGCGTTCTTCGTCTCGGCGACGATGGTTTTCCAGTTGGCGGGATCCGGCCGATCGATCGGCGCTGCGACCACTTTCTTGTTGGGCGCGTCGCGATCGGTGAGCAGGTAGAGCGTGCCGTTCACGACGCCGAGCGGTTCGTACGAGGCGGTGTGACCGGGATACAGCGGCCGCACCGGCGCGTCCAGCTTCGGCGCCAGCGGGTTGCCGAGATCCTTCACGAACAGCTCGTTCTTGTTGCTCGTGCCCTTGTTGGTCGCGAAGAACACGTAGCGGCCGGTTTCGTCGGTGTCCGCGTCGATGAACAGCATCGGCTCCTCGGGACGCTCGTAGATCAGGCGGTCCGCCGGCTGCTGCGTGCCGAGCAGGTGATAGAAAATCTTCTTGTCGCGCACCGCGTCCTCGAGCGCCTTGCCGGCGCGCGGCTCCGGATAGCGGCCGTAGAAGAAGCCCTTGCCGTCCTCGGTCCAGGACAGGCTCGAGAACTTCACCCACTTGATCGTGTCTGGCAGCTGGCGGCCGGTGCCGAGCTCACGCACGTAGTAGGTGGCCCAGTCCGACCCGCCTTCGGACTGCCCGTACGCGAAATGCTGGCCGTCGGGCGCCGGAACGAAGCCGGACAGCGCAATCGACCCGTCGGGCGACAGCGTGTTCGGATCGATCGCGACCGTTTCCTTGCCGTTCAGGGTCTCGCGCGTGAAGACGACCGACTGCCGCTGCAGGCCGCTGTTGCGGTTGTAGAACCAGTGGCGTCCTTGATAGCGCGGCGCCGTGACCTTCGGATAGTTCCACAGCTCGGTGATGCGCATCTTCAGCTGATCGCGGAGCGGCAGCGCGCCGAGATACCGAGCGGTGACGGCGTTCTCGGCGTCCACCCACTGCTTGAGCTCGGCGGAATTCAGGTCTTCCATCCAGCGGTACGGGTCGGCGACCGTCGTGCCGAAGTAGGTGTCGACGACGTCGCCCTTGCGCGGCTGCGGATAACGGAACGATGAGGACTGGGCCGACACCGTGGCGGCGCACAGAAGGACAAACCACGCAATCCGCGCTGTTCGCTGTTGCATAATCACCTCGACGTCCACGCTATTGTAGCGGGTCGATAGTGAGAGAACCGCCAAAGAACGTCGGCCGGTTTCAGGTGCTCCGGCGGCTCGCCCAGGGCGGGATGGGCGAGATTCTGCTGGCGCGCGATCCACGTATCGATCGGTTGGTGGCGATCAAGCTGCTCAAGGAGCAGTTCGACAACGAAGAGTTCCGCGAGCGTTTCGTCCGCGAGGCCCGATCGTCCGGCCGCCTCAAGCATCCCAACATTGTCACCATCTTCGATGTCGGCGAGCACGACAACCAGCCGTTCATCGCGATGGAATACGTCGAAGGAGAAACACTCGACTCCATCGTGAAGCGGAAGGCAGCGCTGTCGATCGGCCGCAAGATTCGGCTGATGGAAGAGCTCTGTGCCG
This sequence comes from Vicinamibacterales bacterium, assembly GCA_035259385.1. Classification (GTDB taxonomy): domain Bacteria; phylum Acidobacteriota; class Vicinamibacteria; order Vicinamibacterales; family CAVVIG01; genus QHWK01. Next base: position 33,494 of record DATFWL010000118.1, read on the forward strand.
GACTCCAGTACGCGCATCGATTCGGCGTCGTCCACCGCGACATCAAACCGCAGAACGTCATGCTGGACGCGGACGGCGTGGTCAAGATCCTGGACTTTGGCATCGCGCGGATCAGCGGCGGACGCGGCCTGACACAGGTTGGCGCGCTGATCGGCACGCTGAACTACATGGCTCCCGAACAGCTGACCGGAGCGCCGACGATCGACGCGCGCGCCGACATGTGGGCCGCGGGCGCTGTCTTCTACGAGCTGCTCACCTACCGTCAGGCGTTTCCCGGCGGCATGGATTCGGGAATTCTTCACAGGATCATCGCCGCCGATCCGGAACCGCTGCTCACCGTCGATCCGACGCTCGATCGCGACCTCGTCGACATCGTGACGAGGTGCCTCGCGAAGTCGCCAGAGAACCGGTATCCGGATATGGCGGCGGTTCGCCGCCATCTCGGAGTCGTGCTGCACCGGCTGCCCATGGACGCCGACGACGAGGTGGATGAACCGGACGCACGCGCCGCCTTGGACCGCAACGACTTCCCGAGTGCGCTGGAAGCGAGTGAACGCGCGCTGCTCCTCGATGCCGAGAACTCCGACGCCCTGAACCTGCTGGCGCGGGCGCAGTCGGAGCTCGAGGCGCGGCAGGCGCCTCCGGCTGAGGGGACGGTCGTCGTTCCCGCACCGCCGCCCGTGATCGGGTCAGCGCCGCCGCCGGCGCCGGCGCTCGAAGCGCGCGACATGACGCGCGTGTTCCTGCCGCCACGGCCGGCGCCCGCTGCGGTGGGCGAGGTGCCCGACGTGCAGCTCGTCGTCACGCGAAGTCGCGATACCCGCAGCGTTGGCCGCACGATCCGCGTGAGCAAGGCGATCTTCACCGTCGGCCGCGCGTCGGAATGCGATTTGACTCTCTCCGACAGCGGCTGGTCGCGCCTGCACGCCGCGATCGTCTACGAGAACGACGGCTTCGCGCTCGAGGACAAAGGCAGCCGGAACGGCACCTACCTGAACGGCCGGCGCGTGAAACGCGTGCCGCTGCTGTTCGGGAACGTGATCACGATCGGCCAGACCGACTTGACCTTCTCCTACGGCGCGCAGACCTCGCTGCCGGATCTGAGCGGCTGCGTCGTCGCGGATCGCTACCGGCTGCTGCGGCTCATTCGCGAGAGCGCGAAAGGCGCCCTCTACGCCGGCCGGCACGAGGGCACGCAGGGCGACGTCGCGATCAAGCTGCTGTCGCCCGATCTCGTCCGCTATCAGCGCTACCGTGAGATTTTCCGGCGTGAAGCGCAGATCGCGGCAGGGCTTCGCCATCCCCACATCTGCGCCGTCATCGACTCGGGCCCGACCACGCTCCAGCCTCGCGACGGCGCCGCGGTCACGACCGAGTACCTCTGCTCCTACCTGATGTCGGGCGGCAGCCTGCTCGATCGGGTCGAGTCGGAGAGCGCGGTCGACGCCTCGCGCACGGCAACCTGGCTCGCCGCCGTCGGCGGCGCGCTGGACCACGCGCATCGGCACGGCGTGCTGCACGGAGACCTGAAGCCGAGCGCGATCGTCTTCGACGACGACGATCATCCGTACCTCACCGACTTCGCGATCGGCCAGCAGGCGCTGAACGCTGAAGGACGTCCGGCCGCAGGCACGCCGGCGTACATGGCGCCGGAGCTGTGGGAAGACGGCGCGATCACGCCCGCCACCGATCAGTTCGCGCTGGCCGCGATCTTCTACTACGTCGTCACCGGCTCGCGCCCGTTCGAGGGCCAGGAGCATCCCGAGGTTCGCAAGCGGAACTTCCGGCGTGGGGCGATCCCCGCGCACGAGGAGGCCGCCGTCAACAATCGCGACCGGGTGCCGCGGGCGGTCTCGCAGGCGCTGGCGCGGGCGTTGTCGTCCGATCCGGCGCAGCGCTTCGAGTCGGCGGCGGCGTTCGCGGCGGCGTTCAAGGCGGCGCTCCGCCACGTTCGTCCCGCAGAAGGGCCGGAAGTGTTCATCAGCTACCAGCGGGACGTCAGCGCGCCGCTCGCGATGTACTTCGCCGATCGCCTCAAGGCGCAGGGGATCCGCACGTTCATCGACACGCAGGGCATCGATCGCGCCGGCCGCTTTCCGCCGCAGATCGAGCAGGCGATCGAGGACACGGACGTGTTCGTCTGCCTGCTCGCCGAGACCACGCTCGATTCGGGGTACGTCGTGGACGAGATCCGCGCCGCCCACCGCTACGAGAAGCCGATGATTCCGGTGATGCAGGAGAGCTACCGCTCGAGCGGCGGCGACCGCGATCCGGCGGTCGCCGCGCTGCTCGCGCATCAGGGCCTGCCGGTGCTAGACCGGCGCAACCTCCATCTCGAGCACACCGCCACCGATCTGGTCCGGCTGGTGAAAAGCGCCCTCGCCCAGCGCGAGCGCGACTGAACCGGGGTTCGGGGTTCGGGTTCTGGCGGTCAAGAACCAGAACCAGAGCGAGAACCTCGAACCTCGAACCCCGAACCCCGTGTCGCTGCTGCCGTATACTCGCCCGGTGCGCGCCATTCGTCACCTGACGCTGCTGCTGGTGCTCGCGGCGCCGGCGGTCCTGTCTGGGAACGGGATCCCGACACCGGAGTCGGTCTTCGGCTTCAAGCCGGGCGCCGATTACAAGCTCGCCACCTACGATCAATCGCTCGAGTATTTCCGCAAGGTTGCCGGTGCGACGAAGTACGTGAAGCTGGTGCAGGCCGGTTCGACGACAGAGGGGCGCCCGATGTATTTCGCGCTGGTCTCGTCGCCGGACAACCTCGGACGGCTCGATCGCTACCGCGAGATCGCGCGCCGTCTCGCTCACCCGCAGGGACTCACCGACACCGAGGCGCGCCGCCTCGCGCGCGAAGGCAAGGCGTTCGTCCACATCGACGGCGGACTCCACTCGACCGAAGTCGCCGGCTGGTCGCACACGCCGCAGCTGCTCTACGACCTCGTCAACCGGGCCGGCGACGCCGACGTCAAAGCCATGCTCGACAACGTCGTGCTGATGCTGTGGCCGACGATCAACCCGGACGGCCAGCAGATGGTCGCCGAGTGGTACATGCGGAACGTCGGCACGCCGTACGAGCTGTCCGGTCTGCCCCGCCTCTATCAGGACTACGTCGGGCACGACAACAACCGCGACGCTTACATGCTCAACATGATCGAGTCGCGCGTGCTCGAGCACACCTGGCGGCAGTGGGAGCCGCAGATCATCTACGTGCACCACCAGTCGGGCCCGTTTCCGACGCGCATCTGGCTGCCGCCCTTCTCCGAGCCGGTCGGCATCGACGCGCCGTTCATCATCTCGCGCGAGGTGAACATGATCGGCATGGCGATCGCGAAGGGCCTCGAAGAACGCGGGCAGGTCGGCGCGACGCACATGGGGACCGCGTTCGACGCGTGGTATCCCGGCTACGTCGACTACGCGCCGAACTTCAAGAACGTCGCCGCCTTCTGGACCGAGACCGCTCTGTACCAGTACGCGACGCCGCACGAGTACACCGCCGCCGAGTTCCCGGCGAACATGCGCGACCTGCGCCCGCAGAGCCTGTACGCCAGCCCGTGGCCGCCCGGCTGGTGGCGCCTCCGCGACGCGGTCGAGTACATGGAGACCGCGTCCCTGTCGGTGCTCGAGTTCGCCGCGAAGTACAAGGACTCGCTCCTCTACGATCGGTATCAGGCTGGACGCGATCAGATCACGCTCGGCCGCACGAAGGCGCCGTTCGCGTACGTGATCCCCCAGCAGCAGCGCGACCCGGTCGCGGCGGTCGAACTGCTCCGGCGGCTCGCGTTCGGCGGCGTACGGGTGTCGGCGCTGACCGCGGAGGCGTCGATCGACGGCGAGACGTTCCCGGCGGGCACCTGGGTGATCCCGACCGATCAGGAGTTCGCAGCGATGGCGCGCGAGGTGCTCGACATTCAGCGCTATCCCGACCTCCGTCAGTATCCCGGCGGGCCGCCCGAACGTCCGTACGACGCCGCCGGCTGGTCGCTCCCGCTGCAGATGGGCGTCCGCGTCGTCGCCGCAACCCGCGATCTCGGAGACGACGTGCGCAGCAGGCTGAAGCCGATCAGCGCGATGCCCGATCCGAAGGCGAAGCCGTCGGCGTACGAGGCGGCGCCGAAGAACGATGCGGCGACGTTCGACAGCGTGCCGGGCGCCGGCTTCAACACCGATCCGTCGGCCGGGGCGATCGCGCCGCCGGAAGGCACCATCACCGGCTCGGGCGGCGTGCTGATGCTCGATCCGGCACAGAACAACACCTTCAAGGCGATCAATCGCGCGTGGGAGCAGGGCGCGACCGTGCAGGCCAGCGCGGGAGCATCAGGCGCGCCAATCCGCTACAGCGTCCGCGGTCTGTCCGACAGCGCGCAGGACGATCTGGTGCGATCGCTCGCGCTGCAGGCGGAGCGCACCGTCTCTGCGCCGGGACGCGCCATCCGCCGGCCGCGGCTCGGACTGTTTCAGCCCTGGACCGGCGCGATGGACGAGGGGTGGACGCGCTGGGTGCTCGAACAGTACGGCTTCAGTTTCCTGCTCGTTCATCCAGAGGACTTCGCCGCGCCGCTCGGCGAGAAGATCGACGTGCTGATCATCGCCGACGACGCACGCGTGCCGGTGGCCGGCGCGCAACCGGGTGGACGCGGCGGCGGCCGGGGAGGTGAAGGACGACAGGTTCGGGCGGAGTACGGCTATCAGCTGACCGCTGCGGATCTGCAGCGCTTCGAGCAGTTCGTCCGCGGCGGCGGCACGCTCGTCTGTGTGAGCAACGCGAGCACGTTCGCGATTCAGCAGTTCAGGCTGCCGGTCAGAAACGTCGTCGCCGGACTGCGATCGGAGGAATTCTTCCTGCGCGGGTCGATCGTCGAGGTCGCGACCGATCCGTCGCATCCGGTGATGGCGGGCATGCCGGCCAAGGCGGCGGTATTCGTCGACAGCAGTCCCGTGTTCGAGCCGGCGGAGAATTTCACCGGCTCGGTGCTGGCCCGCTACCAGGAGTCAGGATCGCCGCTGCTCTCGGGCTATCTGATCGGTGAAAACCACCTGCACGGAAAGGCCGCCGCGCTCGACGTGCCGCTGGGCGAGGGCCACGTGGTTCTGATCGGATTCCGCCCGGCGTGGCGCGGTCAGCCGTTCGGCACCTTCCGGGTGCTCTTCAACGCCGCGCTGTTCGCGCGCTAGAGCGCTCCGCCGCGAGCTACTTCAGCAGCTGATCGACGTACCAGCTGACGCGCGGCTGCGAGTCGCCGTGCGGCTCGGTCCCGATGATCTGGTAGCGGACGACGCCGTTCTTGTCGACGTAGAAGGTCGCGGGCACGTTGTCGAAGCCCATCGCCTTTTCCATTTCCGCCGGCTTCGCGCGCGCAACCGGGAACGGGAACTTCATCTCGTTGAGGAAGCGCTGCAGCCGGTGGCTGTCCTCGTCGATGCTGACCATCAGGAACACGACGTTCGGATTGCCCTGATACTTTGCGTACGAGGCCTTCAACTGCGGCAGCTCCGCCTTGCAGACGCCGCACCACGAGGCGAAGAAATCGAGCAGCACGACCTTGCCGCGGAGGTTCTTTGCATCGTACGGCAGCCCCTCGACTGTCGTGAGCGCGAGCGCCGGCAACGGCTTGTCGACGAGGTTCTTGAGCGCCGCCGCCTTCCGGGCCTCGCGTCGCTTCCCGCGCTCCGCTTCCATCCACGTCAGGAACGGCTGGCCCGCGCCCGCATCACCGCGGACGGCGGTCAGCGCCGGCATGATCCGCTGGCGGACCTGCGGCGGACCGCCGGTGAGCGAGAGCGCGTTGAGGTAGTACTCGCGCGCCTTCACCGGATCGTTCTGTGCGCGATAGAACTCCGCGAGATGGTAGAGGACGATGAAATCGTTGCCCTGCGAGAGGCGCTCGGCTTCCTGCATCTTCGCCTGCGCGGCGGCGTAATTCTTCTTCTGGAACTGCGCCCAACCGACAAGGTCGGCGACGACCGATCGCGTGCGATCGCGCGAACCCTGCGCCTTGCCTTCCAGCTGATAGGCGCTGAGATTCTCGTCGATGAACCGATCGGACACCTTCGAGCCCTGCTCGGCCATCTCGATCGCCTTGTCGTACTCGCCCATCGTGTTCAGGATGTCGGCGCCGACGAAGTAGGGCTGCGCGTCGGCCTGCGCCTTCGCGCGAGCGGCGACGGCGGCGTTGATCGCGGCGACCGTTGCGCCGGGCGCCGAGGCAAGCGCGTCGAGCTTCGCATCGAGCGCCAGGATCTCCGGCCGCGTCGGCGCGGGATCGACCTTCTCGGCGGCGGCAAATCCCTCCGCCGTCTTCAGCGCCTCGTGTGCGGATCGGCGCGACGGGTCGGCCTTGACCGCCTCGCGCAGCGCCGTCAATGCGCGCTCGCGATACGCCGGCTCGTCGTGCCACCCAGGAAACGCACCCTCTTGCTGCCAGCCCTTGAAGGTGTAGATGCGGCCCAGCACTTCGTACGCTTCGGCCGCGGTGGCTGGCGTCTTCGTCGCCGCGTCGAGCGCGACGATGGCACTCTTCGACAACCGCTGATCCCAGAGCGTCTTGCCTGTGGTGAGCTGCTCGCGGCCCCCGTTCTGTGCTGCGGCGACGACCGCAGTCAGAAACACACCCGCAGTCAGGATGAATGCGCGCTGCCTGTTCATGGTGGTCATTTTAGCGCCACTCGAGCTAAGCCGCCCATAAGGCGCGCGCGTCCCCCCACTAAAGTGGAACGTGCTGTGCAGTATCGTCCATGTCTGCACGCCCTTTTTCGCGCTCACGATCTTCGCCCTTGACGCCCGTCCAATCTCCGACAGCGTTCGCGAGCGAGGTCGGATTCATGCGGCCGAGATGGACCGCGGCTTCTCCCGCAGCGGGCGTGCCGCGGCGAGGTCCGACCACGCGGCCGGAAGCCACGCGACGCCGAGGACGGCGCGCGTGGCCGTGAACACGAAGTGCGCAGCGAGGCTGAACGCGAGCAGCTGCGGAGGCTCGGCGTACGCACCGAAGAAGACAATCCAGGCCGCCTGCGTCGTTCCGAGGTGTCCGACCGTGATTGGCAGCGCGGCGATCATGAAGATCACCGGGAGGAACGTCAGCATCTGCAGGAAAGGAATGCGGATGCCGAACGCGTGCGCCGCATGGTAATGAACGAGCAGCGACACCAGGAACATCGGCGCCCGCAGCAGCACGATCTGCACGCAGCGCGCGGGCGTCGTCAGCCGGAACGTGCGCGCGAGCGACCACTCGCGCGGCGCCACCAGCCAGCGCACCACCAGCCAGAACAGGGCGACGCCTCCAGCCACGATCAGCAGGCTGCGCGAGACCTCGGTCCGCAGGCCGAGCAGTCCGAGCAGCGCCCAGATCACGAGCTGCGTGTATTCGGTCAGCACGAGAAACAGCACCGTGCTCCCGAGCTCGAGGAACGGCGCCTGCAGCGTGCGCGTCAGGTAGGCGGCCAACGCTCCGCGTCCGAGATTCGTGTTGAAGAAGCCGACGACGTACGAGGCGGCGCGCACCGGCAGGAGATCGTGGTAGCGCACCTCCCCGTGAAACCAGCGGATGACGACCGTCAGGACGAGCGTGTCCCAGGCGAAGTAGAAGAGCGTGTTCGGGACCATCAGCGACAGGAAGACCCGGACGTCGGCCTGGCGCAGCGCCGCGTCGAGCGCGGCCAGCGGCACCCGCCGGAGGATCATCGCGAAGATCGCCACCGTGAGTACGATCGCGGCGAGCTGCCGGACCAATCTCATCTGAAGAGATCCCTGCTGGCGTCGCGCAGCAGCTGCGCCCCCCCGCCGTCGCCGAGCCACTCTCCGGCGCCGCGGACGATCGCGACCGGCAGCTGCGCCGTCTTCCGCATGACGAGCTCCGCCGCGGCGGCGAGCTCGTCGGCGATCGCGACGACCGTCGACGACAGTTCGCGCCCGTAGACGTCGCGGCACCCGCGGTAATCGAGCAACGGTCGGAGGCCCGACACGCCGAGCGCGACGTTGACGACGCCCTCGCGCCACGGTCGGCCGAACGTGTCAGCGATGATGACAGCGAGCCGGTCCGCCACGGTCGCCGCGGACGCGTCCGGCCTCTTGGCCGACGAAGGCTCGAATGAGGACGCTCGATCCGCCGCCTCGAGCAGCGCCGCACGAAGGCGTGCCGCCGACGCATCCGGATTGCGCGGCAGAACCGTGACGTGTCCGGGCCACACGTTCGACGCGTCGACGCCGGCGTTCGCACAGACGAAGCCATGGTGGGTTTCGGAGACGAGGATGCCGCGCTCCATCCGCACGATCCGCTTCGACTCGCGCAGCACCACTTCCACGACACGCGCGTCTTTGCCCCAGGCGCCAGCCCACTCGATCGCGCGCGTCGACGGCGTCACCTCGTCGAGACGCACGACGGCGCCTTCTGACTTCGAGACGATCTTCTGCGCGACGACGACCACGTCGCCGGCCTCGATCGCCATCCTGGTCCGGCGGATCGCGCCGGCAATCAGCGCGCCGACATCCGCCCCGATTGCGACATCGGGAATGCCGGGCACGGCGAAGACCTGCAGGTCGGCCGCCACCGCCGGCGCCACTATCGGTTGGTGTGGACCTTCTCCGGCGCGATCTTGACGATGACCCGGACTTCACCGGGCCGCCGGCGCGGATAGCGATCCTGGTGGAGATACTTCTTCGCCATCTTGTCGATGTGTGCGTCGCCGCCCTGCTCCGTCATCTCCACGACGTGGCCCTGGATGCCGACGTAGCGATACGGGTTCTGCGGGTCGGAGATCGCCAGCGCCACGCGCGGGTTGCGTTCGAGATTCTTCGCCTTCACCCGCCCGCGCGCGGTGTTCACGAGCACGTGCGTCCCGTCGTAGTCGACCCACACCGGCGTCACCTGCGGGCTGCCGTCGGCGTTGATGGTGGCCAGCTGCGCGAACGCCGGCTTCGCCATCTGCAGCAGATCGACGTGCGAGGCTGGAATCGTCGTCGCCATGGAGTCCCTCCGGAACATTCGATGTTATCAGAGGCCGATCACGCGGAAGCGCGCGTCATGGATGTGATGGCGGCGGTTGATGGCCACCGCGAGCGCCGTCAGATGCTCGATCGAGCGCGCGCGCGACAGCGGGCCGACATCCACCGCGCGGAGTCCGGCCAGACAACTGACGAGTTCGCCGGCGCGGGCGCGGGCGGCGTCCGAATCGCCGCAGATGAAGTCGTCGCACTCAAGCGGCTCGTCGGCGCGGTCGAGGCGATGCGCCGGCACGGTCTTCAGCGCGCAGGCCAGCGTGACCGACGCCGGCAGCCTCGTCCGGATGTGCTCAGCCGCGGACCCTTCGGCGACCGCCATCATCGTCATCTTCCCGCCGGTGAAGGACAGCGGGACCATGAGATCGATCACGACCGCGTCATCTTTCAGCCGCGTTGCAATCTCGTCGAGGAGCGCGTCTACGGTGCCGAACGGAACGGCGAGCACGACCGTGTCGGCGCCTGCGGCGGCCGAGCCGTTGTCCAGAATCTCGATCGTGGGTGACGAGCTCGAGCTCGCGAAAATCGCCCGCGCACGCTGCGGATCGCGTGAACCGACGATCACGTGAACGCCGGCGGCAGCGAGGCGCCGCGCCAGGCCGCTGCCCTGTTGACCCGTGCCACCCAGTATCGCGACAGGACCCAGAGCCATCGACGTCCTCGTAGATGTAGGTCCGGCCTTTCAGGCCGGACCACCGCTGGGCACCCTGAAAGGATGGCCCTACGGGCATGGTGTGAGACAGGGTGGCGCTACGGGCATGGCGTGAGCAGCGCCAGTCGCGCGAGCGTCGCCATCAGTTCCTGCGTCTCTTCATTCGGGCCTGTGAGTCCGGCGAGCGCCGCGCGCACAGCGCGTGCCTCGTCCGGCTCGATGGGGAATCCGTTGCCCATCACCTCGCTCGGCACCGAACATCTCGTCCGGGCATCGATCGCATGGGCAAGCGCCCGCTCGAGCATCGGCGTCGCGCAATATCGCCGGCGCGACCGGTTGCCGTCGACGACGTGCACCCTGGCGAACGGACCCAGGACGCCGGCGGCGACGAGGAAGATCACGTTTCTCGCGATCTCGTCGGCCTTGCCGCCGCGGAGCGCGAGCGAGGCGATTAGATCCGCAATGGTCGTGGACCCGCGCGAGACGAACCCGCGAATGTCGCGGATGAAGCCGGCATGAAACGCGATTTCGCCGCGCGGGACGGTGGCCTTCACGCCGATCGCCGACGGCGCGCGCGCGCTGCCAACGACCGTCGCGAAGACGTCCGCCGGAGCGTCGTCCGGCCGCCGGCCATCGCCGCGCACGAAGACGTCGCGGCGGAACCGCTGGTTGACCGCGAAATCGGTGGCGAGCTGGCGCTGCCGCTCCGTGGACAGCGCCGCGATCGCCTTCGCGGATTCGGCGTCGAGGAGGAGCGCCGGATGATTCTCGGCGAGCGTCGCGCTGCCGACGTAGCGGAGCCCGATCGTCTCCATCTCGTCGGCCACGTCCACGGAATAGAACGGCTGCCACTCCTCGTTCATGAACTCGTGGACGACGTACTCCGTGTCGCGCCGGTTGTACGCCTCGATCGCAGCCACCGCCGGCGGGTTTGCCTTGAAATAGCGTGGCATCGCACGGCTGAACGCGGTCAACGACGCGAGCGCCGCCTCGGTCCGCTGCGCCGTGCTGCCTGCGGCGGCGGCCGCGAACTCGACGAGCAGCTTCCGCAGCGGGACTTCGCTGGCCCACCCCGGCACACAGTTGTAGCTGACGTAGACGAGCCCGCCCGGTTTGAGCAGGGCGCGAATCACGCGCCGCACCGCCGCGCGCGCTGCCCCGTCCACCCAGCTGTAGACGCCGTGCAACACGATGAAATCGCAGGGCGGCAGCCGGCGGCCGAGCAGCTGCTCGAAGTCGGCTTCGTGAAACGTGGCGTTCGTCACGCCGAGCTCGGCGGCATGCCGGCGCCCGCCGTCGACATGCGCCGGGATGATGTCGCAGGCGTGGAACTCACCCTGCGGGTACGCGCCAGCGTTGACCACAGTGGAGGTCCCGAAGCCGCAGCCCAGCTCGAGGTACACGAAGCCATCGTCGAGCGGACGCGGCCTCGTGCCATTCAGTGCAGCGACGTAATTCAGCCACGCCGGCGCCAGCTCGCGGAAGAACTGATCGGTGTAGCTCGTGTCGGTGACGTAGCCGCGGGACGGCATTCACGGTAGAATAGTGGATTCCTCCGCTTCAATTTTTCGTGGTGCTGCCATGATCTCGGTACACGGTGTGTCGATGCGGTTCGGGTCGAAGGTGCTTTTCGAGGACGTCACGACGACGTTCTCGGCGGGGCGCCGCTACGGGTTGACGGGGCCGAACGGCGCCGGCAAGTCGACGTTCATGAAGCTGCTGACCGGCGAACAGCCGCCGCAGCGCGGCACGGTCGTCCGGCCGGAGAAGCTCGGCGTGCTGCGGCAGGACCAGTTCGCCTTCGACGAATTCCGCGTCATCGACACGGTGATCATGGGCAACGCGCGCCTCTGGTCGGCGCTGCAGGAGCGCGAGCAGCTCTACGCCAGGTCCGAGCTCACTGACGCAGAAGGCATGCGCCTCGGCGAGCTCGAAGGGATCGTCGGCGACGAGGACGGCTACGAGGCTGAAAGCAACGCGGCGATCCTCCTGCAGGGCCTCGATATTCCCGACGCGCTGCACGAGCGGCAGATGGCCGGGTTGCAGGGGGGTCAGAAGGTTCGCGTGCTGCTCGCCCAGGCGTTGTTCGGCCGCCCTGAAGCGCTGTTGCTCGACGAGCCGACCAACCACCTCGACCTCGACTCGATCCACTGGCTGCGCGAGTTCCTGCTGCGTTACGAGGGCACGCTGATCGTCATCTCGCACGATCGCCATTTCCTGAACGCGATCTGCACGCACACCGCGGACATCGACTACGAGACGATCATCACCTACGCCGGCGGCTACGACGACATGGTGCTCGCGAAGACGCAGATTCGCGCCCGCGTCGAGGCCGAGAACGCGCAGCGCGAGAAGAAGATCGCGCAACTGCAGGACTTCATCGCGCGCTTCTCCGCCGGCACGCGGGCGAGCCAGGTGATGTCGCGGAAGAAGGAAGTGGAGCGGCTGCAGACGACCGAGCTGGCGCGCTCGAACATCCAGCGCCCGTACATCCGCTTCGCGATGAACCGGCCGTCGGGCCGTGTTCCGCTCGAGGCCGCGGGCGTGCGCAAGGCCTTCGGCGACCTGGTGGTGGTGTCCAGCTTCGACGCGGTCGTCAATCGCGGCGAGAAGATCGTGCTGGTCGGCCGGAACGGCGTCGGCAAGACGACGATGCTGAAGGCGCTGATGGCTGACGCGCCCGGCTGCCCGGCGTCGCCTCACGACATCGACGGCGGCGCGGTCCGCTGGGGGCACGAGGTGTCGATCGGCTACTTTCCGCAGGACCACACCGGCGCGATCGAGCGAGGCCTCACGGCGGTCGAGTGGCTGCACCGCTTCGATCCCGCCGCGTCGCGCCAGGACATCCACGGGCTGCTCGGTCAGATGCTCTTCAGCGGCGAGGAAGGTCTCAAGCCGACCGAGGCGCTTTCCGGCGGCGAGACGGCACGGCTGCTGTTCTGCCGCATCATGCTGCAGAAGCCGAACGTCCTCATCCTCGACGAGCCGACCAACCATCTCGATCTCGAGTCGATCAACGCGCTCAACGTCGCGCTTCAGAAATACGAGGGCACGGTGTTCCTCGTGACGCACGACGAGGACCTGATGGAGGAAGTCGGCACGCGCGTCTGGCACTTCGACGGCCGCCGCATCGAGGACTTCAAGGGGACCTACGAGGAATACACCGCCTCGCTGGCTATCTAACCGCGGCGGCCGCGGAGCACGGAGAGCCGAGGTGCGACGTCTCTCCGCGTTTCTGTGGCTCTGTTCTCTGCGCGCTCTGCCTTCTCTGCGCCCTCTGCGGCGCCGAGCGCAGCGAGGCGCGCTACAATGTCGGCCATGAATCAACGCCGATCATTCCTCGCCCGTCTCGCGGCCGCGGCCGCCGCGTTCGGCGCCGGCCAGTCCTCCGCATACGCACAGGACGCCGCGCCCAAGCCGTCGCCGACCACCTCGCCGTCCGGCAGCCGCTGGCAGCCGTCGCACGAGGCGAAGGACGACTGGTACGACCAGGTCCCGGGGAAACATCGCCTCGTCTTCGATTCGGTCTCGCCCGAGGGGGTGGCAAGCGCCGCACAGTTCACCGGCAACTTTTTCACCGGCAACAAGAACGGCTACGGTCTCGACGCCGGCGACGTCGCGGTGATCATCGTCATGCGCCACCGGGCGACGCAGTTCGCGTTCACCGATGCGATCTGGTCGAAGTACGGCGCGCATCTGTCGGAGTCGGAAAAGTTCGTCGATCCGAAAACGAACCAGGCACCGACGACCAACGTGTACCGCACCAGCCTCGAGAACCAGACCAAGCGCGGCGTGCAGCTCGCGGCGTGCGATCTGTCGACGCACCGCCTGGCCGCGTACATCGCCCGCAAGATCGAGGGGGGCAACGCCGACGCCGTCTACAAGGAACTCACGAGCAACGCGCTGCCGAACGTGCATTTCGTCCCGGCCGGCATCGTCGCCGTCAACCGCGCCCAGGAACACGGATATGCTCTCTCGCACGCGGGCTGACGCCGCCCACGGCTCCGCGCCCGGCGGGGCGGCCCCGTTCGCGGCCACCCGGGAGCGAGCTGATTTTGCAACCTGCTCTTAGAATTTGGAATTCGTGAGGCGCCCTTTCAGAGCGCCGAGAGGAGCACGATGACTCTCGCCTTGATTGCCCTCGCACTTGGATTGCAACCTCAACCCGCCGGGGCGCCGGCGCCCGCCGCGCAGCCGCCCGACTTCAGCAAGGTCGAGATCAAAACGACCAAGCTCGCGCCGAACTTTTACGTGCTCGAAGGCCAGGGCGGCGCGATCGGCGTGCTGACCGGATCCGACGGCGTGTTCATGGTCGACTCGCAGTTCGCGCCGCTCAGCGAGAAGATCGCCGCGGCGATCAAGCAGATCTCGGATCGGCCGATCCGGTTCATGGTCAACACCCACGTGCATGGCGATCACACCGGCGGCGACGAGAACTTTGCGAAGATGGGCGTGACGATCATCTCGCGCGATGAGCTCCGCGCGCGGCTCGCCTCCCCGCCGAACGGACCGAAGCCGCCCGCGGCCGCGCTGCCGCTCATCACCTACAAGGGCGCGATGACCGTGCACATGAACGGCGAGGACATCCAGCTGATCGCCGTGCCGGTCGCGCACACTGACGGCGACACGATGGTGAAGTTTCCCAACGCCGACGTGCTCATGACCGGCGACTTCTATCGCTCGGTCGGCTTCCCGAACATCGACCGCGCCAACGGCGGCACGCTGAACGGCATGCTCGCCGGTCTCCAGGCAGTGGTCGACAACGCCGGACCCGCGACGAAGATCGTCCCGGGCCACGGCGCCATCGTCGACAAGACCGCGGTCGCCGCACACCGGCAGATGATCATGGCGATCCGTGACAAGGTGGCGGCGCTGGTCCAGCAGGGCAAGAGCCAGGAAGAGGTGGTGGCCGCGAAGCCGACCAGCGACTACGATACGAAAGTGCCGCAGGCGGACACGACGTCGGCCCGCTTCGTCGGCCAGCTCTACGCGGAGATCAAGGGAGCGCGCTGACGTGCGGCGCGCGCTCCTCGCCGCGCTGGCCCTCGCCGCCGCCGCGGCCAGCTCGAACCGGATCGATCACGTGACGCTCTCCGCGCAATCGAAGCCTCGCGCCCGCGACCTCGGCGTGCCGTTCGACGGCACGCCCGGTCCGCTCAACGCGATCACGGACGTCGCCGGCGTGGAAGTCGGCGTGACGACGCTGATTTCCGGCGACGGCCCGCTCAAGGTCGGGAGCGGTCCGGTGCGCACCGGTGTCACCGCGATCCTGCCGCGCGGCAAGACGTCGAAGGACCAGGTCTTCGCCGGCTGGTTCTCGATGAACGGCAACGGCGAGATGACCGGCACGACGTGGATCGAGGAGGCCGGCTTTCTCGAAGGGCCCGTGCTGATCACGAACACGCACAGTGTCGGCGTCGTGCGCGATGCCTCGATCAAGTGGTCGGTCGATCACGGGTTCACGTCGCAGGCGTGGTCGCTGCCGGTCGTCGCCGAGACGTGGGACGGCTACCTGAACGACATCAACGGCTTCCACGTCAAGCCCGAGCACGTGTTCGCGGCGCTCGACGGGGCGAAAGGCGGACGCGTGCCCGAGGGGAACGTCGGCGGCGGCACCGGCATGCGCTGCTACGGCTTCAAGTGCGGCACCGGCACCGCCTCGCGCAAGATCGACGCACGCTTCGGCGGCTACACGGTCGGCGTCCTGGTGCAGGCCAATCACGGCACGCGCGAACTGCTGCGCGTGGCGGGTGTGCCGGTCGGCCAGGAGATCCCGGAGTCGCCGGCGACGCGCGCCGCCAACGAGGCGTATCGCATCGACGCACTCGGCGAGGTCGGCTCGATCATCATCGTCGTGGCGACAGACGCGCCGCTGCTGCCACATCAGCTGAAGCGGATCGCGCGCCGGGCGACGCTCGGCCTCGCGCGGACCGGCAGCGTATCGAGCAACGGGTCCGGCGACATCTTCATCGCGTTCTCGACGGCGAATCCGAACGCGGCGAGCGCCACCGACACCGCCCAGGTCGCGATGCTCTCGAACGCGCGGATCGGCGCCGTGTTCGAGGCGACGGTGCAGGCGACCGAGGAATCGATCATCAACGCGCTGGTCGCCGCCGAGACGATGACCGGCGTCGACGGCCATCGGACCGAGGCGATCTCGCACGATGCGCTGCGCGCCGCACTGCGCAAGTACAACCGGCTTCGCTGACGCGAACCGGGGCTGGGGGCTGGGGGCTAGCTGACGCTCGGCTAAAGCCTTCGCGCCACGAAGAAAGCAGCTAGCCCCGAGCCCCTAACCCCCGCTCGAGCACCGAGCGTCCCTAACCATCGCGAGTCTCCCTCCGTCAAAGTCGCCATGCGCGACCTGGCGCTGGATATTCGTGTCGCCGTCCGCTCGCTTCGCAAAACGCCTGCCTTCACGGCGCTGACCATCGCCATCATCGCGCTGGGCATCGGCGCCAACACCGCGATCTTCAGCCTCGTCGACGCCGCGCTCTTCCGTCGGCTTCCCTTCCCCGCCGCCGATCGCCTCGCGATGCTGTGGGAGCGCTCGCCGGCGCGCGCGCGCAATCGCGTCGCCCCGCTGAACTTCGTCGACTGGAGCGAGCAGAACGGCGCGTTCGAGGCACTCGCCGCCGTCTCCGGCGGCGCACGTGTCCTCACCGGCGCCGCTGCCGAAGCGGAGAGGATTGCCGGCCAGTCGGTGACGACCGCCTTCTTCGACGTGCTCGGAGTCCGTCCGATCGCCGGCCGCACGTTCGCCACCGCCGACGCCCGGGCCGAACCGAACGTCGTCGTGATCAGCGAACGCCTGTGGAAGCGCCGCTTCGGGGCGGCGCCGGATCTCGTTGGCCGTCCGATCCTCCTCGACGGTCAACCGTTCACGGTGGTCGGCATTGTCCCGGCGGCATTCGAGATTCTGTACCCGAGTGAGCTGTGGACGCCGTATCTGCCGCGCCGCACACCCGAGCAGCGGCGCATGCACTACCTGCAGGTGCTCGGACGGCTGAAGCCTGGCGCCACGCTGGACGGCGCCCGCGCGAACATGGCCTCGGTCGCCCGGCAGATTGAAGCCGCGTCGCCGCAAACCAACAAGGGATGGGGCGTCACGATCGAGCCGTTGAAAGACGCGGTGGTCGGCGACGACCTGCACGTGCTGTCGATCGTGCTGTTCGCGATCGTCGGATTCGTGCTGACGCTGGTGTGCGCCAACGTGGCAAATCTGCTGCTGGCGAGAGGAACCGGCCGCACGCGCGAGCTTGCAGTCCGCGCCGCAATCGGCGGGAGTCCCGCTCGCATCATGCGGCAACTCCTCACGGAGAGCCTCGTGCTGGCTGCCGCCGGCGGCGCCGCAGGGTGGACGCTCGCGTGGGCGCTAGTGCGCGTGGCGCCGTCGCTGATGCCGCCCGGCACGCTGCCTCAGGCGATCGTCCTCACCGTCGACCTGCGGCTCGCCATCTTCGCGATCCTGATGTCGATCGTCACCGGACTCATCTTCGGTGCGGCGCCAGCATGCCGCGCGGCGCGAGTGCCGACGACGGAAGCTCTGGCTTCGGGCGGCCGCACCGCCACCGGGTCGGCAAGCACGTTCCGCACGGCGCTCGCGATCCTCGAGGTCGCCGTCGCGGTCGTCCTGGTGTCGGGCGCGACGCTTCTCGTGCGAACGGTCAGGTCGCTGCACGATGTCGACGCCGGCTTCGCCGCCGACGCGCTGTTGACGATGTACGTGAGCCCGCCGCTCAGCCGCTATCCAACACCCCAGCACGCGCTCGTCTTCTACGAGCGGGCGCGAGCGGAGATTGCGGCGCTGCCGGGCGTGCGCGCGGTCGCAATCGGCGGCAGCCTGCCGCTCGACGGGTTCGACATTGGACAGGGATTCGAAGTCGTCGGCGCGAGGCCGACCGAGCCGGCCCGGCGCGCACCGGCCCACTATCAGATCGTCGGCGCGACGTACTTCGACGCGCTCGGCATCCGCATCCTGCGGGGCCGCGCCTTCACCGATCGGGACATCGCGACGTCGACGCCGGTCTGCATCGTCAACGAGGAATTCGTCCGGCGATACCTGCCGGATCGCGATCCGGTCGGCGCACGTGTCGGCGTCAGCGCGATGGAGCCGGCAGGGCCGCGAACGGTCGTCCGTGAGGTGGTCGGCGTCTCGCGGCAGGTGAAGGTGGACGGACCGGGCGAAAAGGAGAACGCGGTTGAAATCTACGTGCCGGTTCTGCAGAACCCGTGGTACAGCGCGTCGATCGCGGTGAAGACCGCGACCGATCCGATGGCGCTGGCCGCCGCGGTGCGGGCGGCGGTGGCCCGCGTGGACAAGGACCTGCCGGTGACGCGGGTCCGGACGATGGACGAGGTCGCGACGGAATCGGTGTCGCAGCCGCGATTTCGCGCCGAGCTTGCCGGCCTGTTCGCCGGGCTCGCGCTGCTGCTGGCTGCGGCCGGCGTCTTCGGCGTGCTCGCGTTCACGGTGAACCAGCGGCTCCGCGAATTCGGCATCCGGCGGGCCCTCGGCGCGCAGGCGCTCGATCTTGCCCGCCTCGTTGCCGTCGCCGCGCTCAGGATCATCGTCGCCGGCACGCTGGCGGGAGCGCTCGCGGCGATGGTGCTGATGCGTTTCATCGCTGCGCTTCTCTTCGGCGTGCGCCCGCTCGATCCGCTCACCTTCGTCGCCGCGCCGCTCCTGCTGGTCACGGTCGCGCTCTTCGCCGCCGCCGCCCCCGCCGTCCGCGCGATGCGCGTGGACCCTGCCGTCTCGCTGCGAATCGAATGAAAGGGCAACGGCGGACGACAGGTATCCTTCATCGAATGGCCGACTACGACACCTTTGCGCTCGGCGACTTCCCGCTGCAGTCCGCCGCCACGCTGTGGCAGGCCCAGCTTGCCTACAAGACCTACGGCACGCTGAGCGCCGCGGGCGACAACGTCGTCCTGATCCCCACCTTCTACGCCAGCCAGCACACCGATTGCGAGCTGATGTTCGCGCCCGGCCGGGCCATCGATCCGGCGAAACACTTCATCGTAGTGGTGAACATGTTCGGCAACGGCCTGTCATCGTCGCCGAGCACCGCGGCACCGCCGATCGATCGTGGATCGTTTCCGCGGGTCACGATCTACGACAACGTCATCGCCCAGCATCGACTGCTGACCGAGCGCCTCGGCATCCGCCGGATCCGGTTGGTCGCCGGCTTCTCGATGGGCGCACAGCAGGCGTTTCACTGGGCGGCGCTCTTTCCGGAGATGGTGGCCGCCATCGCACCGATCTGCGGCAGCGCGAAGACCTCGCCGCACAACATGGTGTTTCTCGAAGGCCTGAAAGCGGCGCTCACCGCCGACGCTGCCTTCAATGACGGCTGGTATGGCGCGCCGCCGGTGAAGGGGCTCATCGCGTTCGCGCGCGTCTATGCCGGCTGGGTGTACTCGCAGGATTTCTACCGCCAGCGCGAGTACACGAAGCTCGGCCTCTCCTCGACAGACGACGTGCTGCGGTTCTCCGAGCAGCGGTATCGATCGCGCGACGCGAATGATCTGCTGGCAATGCTGTGGACGTGGCAGCACGCCGACGTGAGCGCGAACGAACGGTTCCAGGGCGATTTCAGCGCGGCGCTGCAGGCGATGCGCGGCCGGGCGATCGTGATGCCGAGCGAGACCGATCTCTATTTCCGCGTCCGCGACAACGAAATCGAGGTCCGGCACATGCCGAACGCGGCGCTGCGGACGATACCCTCGATTTGGGGCCACGCCGCGGGCCGCGGCACCAACCCGGTGGACAACGCGTTCATCGACGCCGCGCTCGCCGAGCTGCTCACCTGATCGGCGCCGGCCGCGATATTCTGGACTCCAGAGGTTGCATTATTCTGGACTCCAGAATATAGTCCGCCGCGTGGAGTCCACCGGCGCGATCCGCGAAGCGAAGAAGGGCACCGCCGAGCTGCTGGTCCTCGCGTTTCTCGACGACGGCCCCCGTCACGGCTACGAACTGGCGCAGCTGATCGAGGAGCGATCGGGCGGCCTGCTCACCTTCAACTTCGCCTCGCTCTACGCCACGCTCTACAAGCTCGAGGAGCGCAAGTGGATTCAGGGCCGCTGGGTCGAGAAGCCCGGGCAGCGGCGCCGGCGCTACTACCGTCTCACCGCCCAGGGGCGCGACGTCCTCGCCGCGCAGCGGGAGGAATGGCGCCAGTTCTTCGCGTTGATCCGCGATCTTGCCGGAGTGCGTTATGCGTGATCCCGAGATGCGGCGATGGCGGACGCTGGTCCGCGAACGCGCGGAACGCGAGTGGCGCGAGCTCTCGCTCGACGTCGTCGACGAGCTCGCGACGCACCTGGCCGACCTGCACGCGGCCCAGATTCGCCGTGGCGCGACCGACGACGAGGCGCGGCGACGGGCGCTCGCGGTACTCGATGCCGCCTCGTTCCTCGAGCTGTCGAAGCGGCCGCGGGCGTGCCGCGGCGTCGGATACGCCCACGATGTCCGGATCGCAATCCGCCAGCTGGCTGCCGCACCGATCGTCACCGCCGTCGCCGTGCTCTCGCTCGCCCTCGGGATCGGCGCGAACACCGCGATCTTCTCGCTCGTCAACAGCCTGATTCTTCGCTCGCTTCCCGTAAAAGAGCCGCAGCGGCTCGCGCTCGTCACCGACGACGCGGCGATCGGCAACGATTCGTGGACGTATCCGATCTGGCAGGAGCTCCGGTCGCGCGGTCTCTTCGAGAACGCGTTCGCCTGGGACGGGCAGCAGTTCGATCTCGCAGACGGCGGCGTGAAAGAGCTCGCCGAGGGTATCTGGACGACGGCCGGCCTGTTCGACACGCTCGGTGTCACGCCGATGCTCGGCCGCGGCTTCACCGACGCCGACGATGCCCGCGGCGGCGGACCCGACGGCCCGGTGGCTGTGATCAGCTATGCATTCTGGCAGCGCCGCTTCGGCGGCGCCGCGAACGCCATCGGCCAGCGGCTCACGGTGGAGCGGGTGCCGTTCACCATCGTCGGCGTCCTGCCGCCGGACTTCTTCGGTCCCGACGTCGGCCGCCGGATCGATCTCGCCATCCCGGTCGGCACCGAGCCGCTCATCCGCGGCGCCGAGTCGCGGCTGGACGAGCGTGCGTCCTGGTGGCTGGCCGTGATGGTCCGTCTGAAGCCCGACCAGTCGATCGACAGCGGCACCGCGGCCCTGCGGGCGGCGCAGCCGGCGATTCGCAAGACGACGCTGCCGAGCGGCTGGTCGCAGAAGGATCTCGACGAGGCGTATCTGAAGGATCGGTTTCTGCTCGTGCCGGCGGCGGCCGGCGCCTCGCGCCTCCGCAGCCGCTACCAGCGGCCGCTCCTCACGATCATGATCGTCGTCGCGTTCGTGCTGCTCATCGCCTGCGCGAACGTCGCCAACCTCCAGCTGGCGCGCGCGACCGCGCGGCGCCACGAATGGAGCGTCCGTCTCGCGCTCGGCGCCTCGCGCTGGCGCCTGGTGCGGCTGATGCTCAGCGAGAGCTTCGTCCTGTCGATCGCCGGCGCCGGCCTCGGCTTCCTGATCGCGCGCTGGGCCAGCCGCCTGCTCCTGCGGCAGCTGTCGACGCAGACCGACACCGTATTCCTCGATCTGTCGATTGACTGGCGCGTGCTCGCCTTCACGACCGTGGTCAGCGTCGCGACGGCGCTGCTCTTCGGCGGCGTCCCGGCGCACCGGGCCGCCGGCGTCGCGCCGATGGAGGCAATCAAGGAGCAGGGACGCGGAACGGCCGAGACCGGGCGGCTGTCGACGTCGAGCGCGCTGGTGGTCGTGCAGGTGGCGCTGTCGCTGCTGCTCGTCGTCGCGGCGGCGCTGTTCCTGCGGACGTTCCGCAACCTCACCCACCTCGATCTCGGGTTCGATCCGGATCGCGTCCTGGTCGTGACGATCGACGCGCAGCGCGCGCCGATCCCGTCGGCGCAGCGCATCGCGGTGTTCGAGCGCGCGCGCGAGGCGGTGGCCGCCGTGCCGGGCGTCCAGAGCGCGGCGCTCTCGTACGTGACGCCGGTCAGCGGACACATGTGGCGGACACGGTTCGAGGTGTCCGGCGCCGTGCCGCTGCCAGAGGCACAGCGCGGCGCCTGGCGCAATCACGTGTCGCCGGAATTCTTCGGCACCTACGGCCAGCGGCTGGTCGCCGGCCGCGGCTTCACCGGGCTCGATCGCGGCGGCGCGCCGCCGGTCGCCGTCGTCAACCAGGCGTTCGCGCGCCTGTTCCTCGATGGCGGGAGCCCGATCGGCCACACGCTGCGCGTGCCGCAGCGCCTCGGCCTGCCGGCCGGGCCGCGCATGGAAATCGTCGGCGTCGTCGCCGACGCGGTCTATCGGAACCTGCGCGAAACGATCGGGCCAACGGTCTACACGCCGGTCGGCCAGCAGGCGGCCGACTTCCCGATCTCCGAATTCAACCTGAACGTGCGCGCCGGCGCCGGATCGCCCGTGCACCTCGCGCGCAGCATTGCAGACGCCGTCGGCGGCGTCGATCGCGATCTCGCGTTGACGTTCCGGCCGCTGTCCGATCAGGTGAGCGCCTCGATCGCCCGCGAGCGCATCGTCGCGATGCTGTCGGGTTTCTTCGGCGGGCTGGCGCTGCTGCTCGCGGGCCTCGGCCTCTACGGCGTCACCGCCTACGCGGTGGCGCGGCGCCGCACGGAGATCGGCATTCGGATGGCGCTCGGCGCCGATCCCGCAGGCGTCGTGCGCCTCGTGCTGTCGCGCGTCTCGCTGCTCGTCGGCCTCGGCGTGCTGGCGGGATCGGCTGTCAGCGCCTGGGCGTCGCGGTTCGTCTCGCCGCTCCTCTACGGCCTCGAACCGCGCGACCCCGCAACCATGCTGATGGCGGCGGTCGTGCTCACCGCCGTCGGCGGACTTGCCGGATGGTTGCCGGCATATCGGGCGTCGCGAATCGACCCGGCAGAAGTGCTTCGCGACTCGTAACCTGACCGTACTCTCTTGCGACATCAGAGCGTCAACGCAGAGAGCGCAAAGCCCGCGGGTCGATGCAGGTCGGAGATCGTGGGTGGACTCTGCGGTCTTTGCGGCCTTTGCGTTCAAGCTCTGATGCGCCAATCACCCGGTTGCCGCAATTTGCGGCGTTTCCCGCGCACGGATTGGGCGATCGCGGCTACGGCCGCACCGTCACGCCGACGCGCAGGATCGGGCCCGCGTGCAATCGCTCGCCGCGGACGAACCCGTCGGACTTGTAGCCTGCCTGCACCAGCACGCTGGTGTGCTCGGTGAACCCCGAATGCTGTCCGAGCGGGATATGCACGGTCGCCGCAGCGAGACCGCCGAGGTCGAACACCTGTGCGTTCGGCGGCGAATCGAGCGCCGGCTGATTCCAGACGCCTAGCGAGACGTCGCCGCGAAACCGCGCCCTCTGCACCACGTTCGTCGCCGCGATGCCGACGTCCCACGCGTGGCGGGCCCCGGTGTCTCCCACCCCCACCGAGATGCGCGCCAGTCGGCCGTGTCGCACGAAATCGTGCTCGGTCGTGAGTGCCGTTCCGTACGGCGTCATTTCGAAGCGCAGCGCCGGCAGGTATTTCACATCCGCCGTCAGCGGAATCATCGGCACGCCTGCCGCCGACTGGCCGCGCACCATGTACGCCACCGCCCACGCGTAGCCGGCGTAGGCCAGCATCGGATCGCCAAGCATCGCCAGCGCGCGGCGCTTCAGCGTCGGGGCGTCGAGCGGTGTGCAGACCGGCGGATCGCAGTCCTCGTTGAAGTCGAGCAGGAAGGATCGAACATCGTGCCCGGGCGCCGACCGCGGCGACACGCTGCGGATGTAGCGAAGCCCGTCGAGCCGCGACTCGAGGTACAGCCACGACGCGCGATAGCCAATCGCGCCGGTCGCGAGCGCGTCGCGGGCGATGTGATCGGCGAGGACGTTCTGCGCTTCGATGCCGCCGGTGTCGACGGCCAGCGCGTCGGCGCGGGTGGCCTGGACGTTCCCGTTGAACGACGTGACTGCTCCGCCAGGGCCGTACGGGATCGGGGCGTCGAAGCTGTAATCGACCGACGTCGCCCCGATTTCACGCAGGCGGGCGCCGTGTCCGAAGATCTCATGCCCAACGACCATCAGGAAGTGGTCCTGCGGGAGATCCAGTCCGTACCATTTCCCGAGGCGATACGCGATGCCGAGCCCGCGCTTCAGCGGCGTCGACTCGTCGAAGCGCGCCGGCATCAGCCAGCGATCCTCGAGGTCCGCCGCCGCACGCTCGAGCGTCAGCAGATCCTGTGTTCCTGAAGACGGCGTCATGTCACGATCGACGACGACGACGTACTCGCGCCCGTCCTGCGCCGCCGCGACCCGCGAGCAGGCGATCGCGGCGAGAGCGATCGCGACGACCACGCGGCGAGATTCGGGCACCGCCAGCCATTGTGGCAGATTCACGACTGGTGACGCGTCGTCGCAGGGACATGCATAATGATTTCGCCGTGACACTCGACGACCTGCGCCGCGCGGCGGTCGCACGCACGCTCTTCGCGCCCACCACTCTGCAGCGGGCCCTCGACCGACTCGGGTTCGTCCAGGCCGATCCCATCCGGGCGCCGGCGCGCGCGCAGGATCTCACGCTCCGTCACCGCGTCGTCGACTATCGCGCCGGCGATCTCGAACGGCAGTACGTCGATCTCGACGTGCACGAGGACGTTTTCGTGAACTACGGCTTCGTGACCGGCGCGGTGCAGGCGCTGATGCATCCGCGCGGCGGCCCCGCGCCCTGGAAGGCCGGGCATGGCCGGCGCGTGCGCGTCCTGCTCGACTTCGTGCGTACGCGCGGGACTGTGCACCCGCGCGACGTCGACCGCCACTTCTCGCACGGCACCGTCACCAACTACTGGGGCGGCTCCTCGAACGCGACCACCCATCTGCTCGACGCGATGCACTACCGCGGACTGCTGCGGGTCGCGCGCCGCGACGCGGGCATCCGCATCTACGCGACGTACGAGCACGAGCCGGTCCGGAACGATGCGGCCACGCGCCGCACTCACCTCGACGCGCTCGTGGACGTGATCGTGGGGATGTATGCGCCGCTGCCGGCGCTCAGCCTGTCGATGCTGGTCAGGCGGCTGCGCTACGCGGTCCCGCAGTGGACCGACGCGCTCACGCAGACCCTCCACCGCGCGAAGCGGCGGCTCGCCCATCATCGCGTCGACGGCGCGGACTGGTACTCGCCGGCCGACGGCGCCGCGGTCGATGGTCCCGATGATCGCGTGCGCCTGCTCGCGCCGTTCGATCCGGTCGTCTGGGATCGACGCCGCTTCGAGATGCTGTGGGGCTGGGCGTACCGCTTCGAGGCGTACACGCCAGTGCCGAAGCGGAAGCTCGGCTACTACGCACTTCCGCTGCTGTGGCACGACCGCGTGATCGGCTGGGGCAACGTGTCGGTGAAGAGAACGGCGCTGAAGGCAGACCTCGGATACGTCGACG
Organism: Vicinamibacterales bacterium; assembly: GCA_035259385.1. Lineage (GTDB taxonomy): Bacteria > Acidobacteriota > Vicinamibacteria > Vicinamibacterales > CAVVIG01 > QHWK01. The sequence goes on from DATFWL010000118.1 coordinate 58,588, forward strand.
GCCGCCCGCCCCGCGATCGCACGTTCCGTCGCGGGCTGGACGAGGAACTTGATCGACTGCGGTGCTTTCTTGCTGTCGCGCGACGCGGGAAAGCAAGCGCAGAGAACGCTGAGCGCGCAGAGACCATCAATCGTATTTCACACGAATGAATCTCGGCAGTCTCTGCGAGCTTCCGCCCGGCGAGCGTCAGTCGCTCGGCTGAAGCCTTCGCGCTACGTCGAGCACGCAGAGAATGTCGATGGCAATAAATCTCTGCGCTCTCTGCGGGCTCCGCGGTTGCTTTTTCTCCTCGCGCTACGGGACGACGACGATCGGCGCGCGCCAGAAGGCCACCTTCTGCGCGGTCGCGTCGAGCACGGTCACCTGGCAGTCGTACGCGCCCGGCGCCAGCCTCTCCAGCGGCAGACTGAACCGCAGCGGCACCGCCTTTGTCTTCGGATCGAGGCCTTCAGTGACTGCGAGCGGCTCCGTCTCGAACGCCTTCGCGTCGCCGCGATAGAAGCTGACGAAGGCGACCAGCGGCTGCGTGGTCGTCTGCCCGCGCTGATACGCCTGCACGAGCACGTAGAGATCGCGCTGCCTGCTGAACACGCGCGTCACGCTGGGAATCAGCTTCTGTCCGCCGTACACGAGCGGGTTCGCGACTTCGGCGTCCACCTTCTGCTTCACGCTGTAGATCGCGTCGCTCAGCGCGACGCGCTGGCTGCTCAGGACGACCGTGCTGAGTGGCACGCGCTGGGTCTCGCGATTGAGATTCGGCACGGCGAACGACGTCTGGTAGGTGCCGATGCGGCCGGTCTCGGCGTCGCGCGCCAGAATCTTGATCGTGTATTTGCCGGGCAGGAGCGTGAACCCGGTTTCGTACTGAATCGGGCGCTTTGCGAGCTGCCCGGCCGCCGCGTCACTCAGGCGAATATCGAGTTTGTCGCGGACGTTCTGCACCGTGACGCCGTACTCGTCCTTGACCTCGCCGATGAAGTCGATCAGCGTGCGCTGTGCGCCGCGCCGCTGCGCCAGCGCCAGCTCGCTGCCGGGGATCTTCACAGCCACGGGGACGAAGTACTCGGCGCTGCTCAACTGGAAGTAGTTGACCTCCATCGCGAGCGAGATCTCGGTGACCGGGTTCTCGAGCATCAGCGCTTCCTCGAGCTGACGCTCCTTGTCCGCGGCGTTGAACTTCGCGAACTCCTTGTCGGCGAAATACCCCTGGCGATACACGAGCTCGCCGGCCGTTTCCGGTGCCAGCGACACGCGCACGCGGTGGAAGCGCCCGTCGTTCGCCGGATGCGTGGAGTAGTAGCCGAGGATGTAGTAGCTCGAGACCGACTCGGCCGCCTGGACGATCCCCTGCGCGAGATCGTTGTAGTCGAAGAGCGCCGTGCCCCCGGTGTCCTTCGCGAGCGCGTACAAGGTGTCCTGCGAACGCTGGAAGCCGGTGATCGAATTCTGCGCGAGCTGGCCGGTAAAGGTACCGAGGCCGCCCGGCGACGGCCGCGTCGCATCGCCGAGCGGCGCGTCCGCGACCAGTCCGCGCGCGTCGATCGGATGCAGCGAGACGCTCGCGCGAATCGCCGCGTTGACCGTCGCGCGCAGCTGTGCCTGGTTGTCGACGCCGTTCAGCCGCAGGCCGCTCGCGAAATAGATCAGCTGCTTCTGCTCCGGCAGCGCGCGCAGCAGCGTTGCTGCCGTCTGGAGCGCCGACAGCTGGCGATCCGTGTTCAGAATGCTGAACTCCGCGTCGTCCTGCCCGAACGCAGTGCCGATGTCGGTGTTGTCCGGGATGCCGTCGCCGTCCTTGTCGTCGCCGAAGATCAGCGTCTGCATCACCTCGTGCAACTGTGCGCGATCGTCGGTGAAATCCTGCTTCACGCGCACCGCTCCGCCGCCGAACGTCATGATCGCCACGACATCGGACGGCCGCATCCGGGCATCGATGAAGCGCAGCGCGGCCGCGTAGGCGCGCGCCTGGTCGGCCGGCGGCATCGCAGTGAGGTCGAAATAGAGCACGAGCAGACGCCGATCGCGGTAGCGCGTGTCGCCGGGCGGCGGCGTGACGATCTGGCTCTGCGTCGCCGGCGAGGACGGCGGCACGACGGTCGGTCGAGGCGTCGCTTCCGTCGCCGGCGGCTCGATCCTCCGGTCCGGCAGCCGCTCGAACTCCACGAAGGAAACCGTCTGCGGCTCGCCGTCTTCGGTGAGCACGAAGTCCTTCGCCGTCAGCCCCTCGACCGCGCGGCCGTCCTTGTCCTTCACGCTCACGATCTGGACGATGAGCCGCGTGCCGGATCGGAACGTCGGCGGCGCAGCCGGCTGCTGCGCCGCCAACGCGGCCCCTGACAAGGTTAGAAGGACAACAAAGGACATCAGCGTCAGGCGCATCAGAACCTCACGCGCAACGTACTCTGGATCTTCCGCATCGGGTTCGCGACGGTCGGCAGGCCGAACTGCGGGCTCCCGACCAGGGCATTCACGTTCGCGTAGGTGACCGTGTTCAGCAGGTTGGTCGCGTTGATCCGCCAGTCGACGGTGAGGCGCTCGCCCCAGAGGAACGAGCGGCCGACGCCCGCGTCGAAGCCGAACTGCGCAGGCCCGGTGAGCGAGTTGCGTCCCGCGTCACCCCAGCGGCCGGGCGGTGGCGCCGTGTACGCGGCCGGGTTCGCGTAGAACCCGTCGGGAATCGAACCGCCCGCGCCGATCACGTTGGCGCGGACCGTGCCTGTCACGCCGGTGCCGGACACCGGCGTCAGGTAGATCGGCGTGAACGGAAAGCCGCTGCCGGCCGTCAGCTGACCAGTGATCGTCCAGCCGTTCAGCAATCGTCCTCGGATGCCGCTGTCGAGCACACCACCGCTGTGGATGCCGACGCCGGTGGTGTACTGAAACTGCGCCGTCACGAGATGGCGCTGATCGAAATTCGACGGACCCTCCTCGGCCTCGAGATGGAGCCAGTCCTGCGCGATCGCAGCGCCCTCGAGCCTGACGCCAGTGAACGCGCCGGCATCGTCGGTCGCTTTCGCGAGAGTGTACTGCACGGTCGCGGCGAGACCGCCGCGAAGCCGGCGGCGCAGCTGCAGCTGACCCGCCTGTCGATTGGAGCGGCCGTTCGACGACAGGTAGACGAAGCCGGCGGGACAACTCGGACATGGATTCGCTGCGCCCGGGGGAACGGTGTTCGGCAGGAACTCCTGGACGAGATGCCGGCCGGCCGTGCCGAGGTACGTGGCGGTCATCGTCAGCGACGCCGGCAGATCGCGCTGCACGAGCACCTGCCAGTTGTGCGCGTAGCCGACGCGGAAGTCCGGATCGACGGCGAACGTGTTCGACGCTTCGCCGCCAACGCCGACGAACCCGTTCGCGAGTGTCAGCGGGTGCGCAGCGGTGCTCTCGACGCTGAATGCCGTGGACAACGGCGGCTGCTGCGCGAGAAGGAGCGCGATCGGCTGATAGACGGCGGTGTTTCGGTAGACGCCGTAGCCGGCGCGGATGACGAGCGACGATCCGGCAACGGGACGCAGCGCGAGGCCGACCCGAGGTTGTACGCCGCGGGCGTCCGGTTGCAGCAACGATTCGGGATACCGAGTGCCGGTGACGGGGCCAACCGGATCAGTGGCGACCACGGGCGCGGCCGCCGTGAACCCAGGGGCCACATCGAGGTTCACGAGGCGTCCGAGCCGCTCGTCGATCGGCCCCTCATATTCCCATCGCACGCCGGCATTCACTGTGAGGACCGGGTTCACGCGCCAGTCGTCTGTGATGTACGCGTCGTAGGCCGGAGCGCTCAGGTACTTGTCGGGATTGCCGAAGGCGATCGCGCTCGTGTGCGGCAGGCCGAGCAGAAGATCAGCCAGGTCGGAACCGCTGGCCTCGCCGGTGAACGAAAACCCGCCGCGCGCATCGAGCTGCGAGAACACGTCCCACGTCTGCCGGCGCACGTCGCCGCCAATCGTGATGTTGTGCCGCCCGCGCGTCCACAGGCTCTCGGCGCCCGCACTCTGCGTGGTGTTGTGTTTGTCGGCCGCCTGCGCCGTGCTCAGCCCGGCGACGCCGCTCGAGAACGTCAGCCGCGGCGGTCCCCAGTTGACGGGATCCTGGTCGTTGCCCGCAATGCCCGCGTCGCCCGAGACGTTCGTGCGATAGGCGAAGTACGGCGTGACGTTGGTCGAAAGCCGGGTGAACTGATACCGGAGGCGGATCGAGTGGAACTGCGAAAAGCGGTGCGACCAGTTGAGGGTGGTGTCGATGCCGGACAGGCGCGTCGAATCGACGAACGCGAAGACATTCGACGAATCGGTCGTCGTCTGCTGCAGCGCGACGTTGCCGAACACCTGATTGCGCCCGGCGTCGAACACCTTCGTGAATCGCGCCTGTGCGGCGTCCTGATGCGTCGTGACG
>DATFWL010000119.1:0-2913 GCA_035259385.1 Vicinamibacterales bacterium
CGGCTCGCAGCCAGCCCGACGATCACCTCGTTCGTCCCGAACTGAAACATCCGCCCTTGGACGATCGAGACGACATCACGCGCGGCAATTCCGGCGGGCTCGACTCCGCGCATAGGGACGTTCGCGCCGACGTCGGGAGTGGCACGCTTCGGAATGTCGAGCATCGCGTACAGCTCCGCCGACGCCCTGGGGCCTGATGCGTCACGCCGGATGCCCGGGGCTTGTTTGATGACATCGACTTCCGGCCCGGCCAATCCGCTTGTCAGTTCGGTATCCGCACCGCTGCGCAAGATCAGGGCCCGGGCCGGCGACCCCGAGCCCTGCATCGCCGCCGCGAACCCCGCGCCAATCGAGAGCAGCGAGACGAACACGATCACCACGCCAGCAATCCCGGTAATCGCCACGGCGGAAGAACTGAGGCGGGCGGGAATTGTTCGGAGGTTCAGAGCCATGACGGCCGCCACTTGCCTGAGCGCACGCATCTTCAAACCCTCCGTAGCGCATCGGTGATTCTGAGCCGCATCGCGCCGAGCGCCGGCGCCGCGCCAGCCAGGAGACCTATCGCTCCCGCCAACATCACGCCGAGCATGACGTCGCGGAATCGCAGGATGAACACCGGCAACAAACCGCGTGTCGGATCGCCCTGCTGGACGAACAGCCAGGCTGTCGTGAGTCCGAGTCCGCCAGCGACGAGCACCATCGACAGAGATTCGGCGAGTACCAGCGCCAGGATCCGTTTTCCGGTAAAGCCCAGCGTCTTGAGAACCGCAAGCTCGCTCGTGCGCTCTCGAACTGACTGCGCCATGGTGCTGGCGGCGATGAGGCCGAACATGAACAAGACTACCGAGGCAATCGCGATGACCATCGCTCCGATGTCGCCAACCTGCTTCGCGAATCCATCGACGAATCCTTTTTGCGTCGTCGTCTTCGTTTCCGCGGACGAGTTGGCGAACATCTCGTCGAACTCTCGGCTCATCGCGACCGCCTGCGAAGGATCGGCGATTTTTAGAACATACCAGCCGACAACTCCCGGGTTGTTCGCGCGGTTCTCGTCGAGGTAGTCGTACCGGAAAAAGAACTGCTTGTTGTCAGCGCCCTCGTCCGCGTCATAGATGCCGACCAGGTTGAAGTCCCACTCGCTCCCTTGCTTCGGTTGATAGAGAGTGCCGATCAGTGGAATGCGTTGCCCGATCTTCCAGCTAAAGCGATCGGCGAGCGCTCTTCCAGCGATGGCTCCCTGCCGATCCTTGCGCCATGCAGCCGCCTGATCGGGTGGTAGCCGGAATTCGTGAAAAATCTTCAGAAACGGCTCTGGCTCGACCGCGATCGTCGCGAAGAAATTGGACGGATCCTGATACATGCCGTTGAACCAAGTCTCGTGCGTGACGAGCTCGACGCCAGGCGTTGACCGCAGGCGTTCCAGATAGGAGTACGGAAGCTGCAAGATTAGGCTCACCTTGTGGATGAGGAGCAGCCGATCGCGTCCAGCGATGTCCACACCGAAGCTGAATGCGGTGCGGATGGTCATCAGCATGCCGAACAACAGAAATGCCACGAAGACCGACAACAGTGTGAATGTCGTGCGAACTCTTCGTCGCCAGATGTTTCTCCAGATCAGGGGCAGGAACTTCATGCCTGACCGTCTCCCATGAGTACGCCTTTGTCGAGATGGAACGTGTGACCAGCGCGCTCGGCCGCATGCGGGTCGTGTGTCACCATGACGATCGTCTTGGCGTGCTCGCGATTAAGCGCGTGCAGCAGATCCAGGATCTCGTCGCCCGCTTTACGATCGAGATCGCCGGTTGGCTCGTCGCAAAGGAGCAGCGTCGGATCGGTCACGATCGCCCGCGCGATGCCGACGCGCTGTTCCTGGCCGCCTGACAGCTGGCGCGGGTAGTGCCTCGCGCGGTCTGCAAGGCCGACGACTTTCAGCGCAATGCCCACGCGCTTTCGTCGATCAGCCTTCGAGAGATTTGTGAGCAACAGGGGCAGCTCGACGTTCCGCTCCGCCGTCAGGATCGGCAACAGGTTGTAAAGCTGGAACACGAATCCGACGTGCTGAGAGCGCCACTCCGAAAGATCACTGCCCTTGAGTGCATTGATAGGCACACCGGCGACTTGGACGTCGCCCGTCGTAGGTGTATCTAAACCACCCAACAAATTCAGGAGAGTCGTCTTGCCAGATCCGGACGGCCCCATCAGCGCGAGGAAGTCGCCCTGCGGAATGTCGAGACTCACGCCTTTCAGCACCTCGATGCGCTCGGTCCCGCGGGTGAAATGTTTGTGGACGTTTCGGATCTGAACAAGAGGTGGCGTGCTCATATCCCTCACCGGATCACGACGTGTGCGCCGGCCGCCAAGGCCGGCGGCGGAGACATCACGACACGCTCACCCGCGTGAAGACCGGCCACGACTTCGACGCGGTCGCCGTCGGTGCCGCCGACGCGGATTGCACGGCGATCGACGGTACCGGCGCTCGAGATAACGAACGTGTAGGACTGGTTTCCCTCCGCACGAATGGCCGTGTTGGGCACGAGGGCAACCGGCTGCACAATCGGCGCGTCACCCGTCCGTTCGTCGCGTAGGAACGTGACCTTCACACCCATGTCCGGAAGGACGCGCGAGTCCCGCTGTCTGAAGCCGATGCGCATGAGAACGGTCGCCTTTTGGCGATCGGCCGTCGGGACAATTGTGATCACCTGTGCGGGAATCGGAGCGTCTGGATAGGCGTCGAGCGCGGCGCTGACGCTCTGACCTGGCTGCACGCGGTTTATGTACGCCTCGTTGACATTGACTTCGATCTCGAGCGAGTTCATGTCGACGATCGTGCAGATTCCGGTGCGCGTGAAGCCACCACCAGCCGACATCGGTGACACTGTCTCACCCGGCTGCGCGTCCTTTGAGATCGCGACA
>DATFWL010000120.1:0-3929 GCA_035259385.1 Vicinamibacterales bacterium
CGTCGCCTTTCACATGAAGAACATCTACGCGAAGCTGCAGGTGCATTCGATGTCGGAAGCGGTGGCCAAGGCGCTCCGCAACCGGCTCGTTCGCTGATCGTCTTCGCACGAACCTATTCGATCAGGAGATTTCGCCTCCAGGCGCGATGTGCGAGATTGACTGGCGCAAGGAGGGAACGATGCATGTAGGTGCGGCAACCTTGTTCACACCGCTCGGACGTACTCGTGAACGACTCCACCAAGACGATCGCGGCGCACAATGCGAGCGTCACCGGATAGCGACGGCGTTGGAGTCTTCCGGCTTGCGTTAAGTGGTGTGGTCCAGCGAGGGTCGGCCGCCGGCCCAGTTCGGCGGCGATCCTTCGTTGCACATCCTGTGCGGCCGCCGATTCGAACGCGCCGCGGGATCCGCTGGTTTCGTAGACCGCGAAATACATCGCAAGACTCTCGGGGCTTGTGATGTCGGCATGTTCGGCGACTTCGACGGCATGCTGCAGCTCGTGTCCGAGCCATGGGATCAACTTCGTGTTGGTGTCGCGTGCAGTGAGTGAAATACGCACGTACCTGCGGCCTCCGCTCTCGGTGACGAATCGGAGGGTGCTCGGGAACGGACCTTCCCAGAATGGGTCGGGTGATGTAGATGATTAAATCCGAGGTGTCGAGTCGCGTCACGAGCTGGCGGAACGTTGCCGATTCGCCCCTACCGCGCGCGAGCAGCGCCGCCGCTCTGTCGCCGACCGGACGCAAGGGACCAGCGGCGCTCGGCGCTCCAGCTGACGCACGGCCGGCCGACAGCACAGACCCGGCGAGGATTATTGCTGCGGCCATTGATAAACCCTGCATCGGAACCTCCGCGTTTCCACGCGGAGTTACAATGCGACGTCGTCCTGAACCGACCTTGGAGAACGGTTGGGAATCTCATTGGATTCTCATTGGCAGCGATGAAGGTCACCTGTGGCCCCTTTACACTCGACGATGATCGACGTCAGCTGCTGGACGGCACGGAACCGGTTCACCTTTCACCAAAGGCGTACGACGTCCTGAGGCTGCTACTGCAGCGGCGTCCCTCAGCGGTCGCGAAGAACGACATCCACGACGTCGTGTGGCCGGGAACGTTCGTGACCGACGTGACGATGGCGACTGTCATGTCAGAGCTGCGGGCCGCACTCGGCGACCCGGCGGACCGATCGCGGTTCATCCGGACCGTTCGCGGGTTTGGGATACGCCTTCGCGTGCGAAGCTCTCGATGTCGATCGGCAGACCGACGACGTCGAGCGTTGTTGGGTGACGTGGGGCGAGCGTCATCTACCGCTACGTCTCGGCGCCAACGTGTTGGGTCGCGAACCTCGAGGCGGGTTATGGCTGGACTCGCTGTCGGTATCGCGCCGCCACGCACGCATCGATCTCGCCAACGGCGTTGCGACGCTCACGATCTCGGGAGTAAGAATGGCACGTTCCTCAACGGCGAGCGACTGCGATGTCCGACTGAGCTCGTTGACGGCGACGAGATCTGCATGGGAACGGTGACGCTCGTGTTCCGCAACTCTGGGGCGCCGGGAACCACCGTAACTGTCAAAACAGCAGGTGAGCGGTGAACGTTGCAGTCGGCACGCGACTGGGCGTGTACGACATCGTCGGCCTGCTCGGCCGCGGCGGCATGGGCGAGGTGTATCACGCGCGCGATGGCCGGTTGCTGCGGGACGTCGCCATCAAGCTGCTGCCGTCGGATCTCGCCGACGACAAAGCGCGTCTCGATCGCTTCCAACGCGAGGCCGTCCTGCTTGCCGCGGTGACGCATCCGAACGTCGCCGTGATTCATGGACTGGAAGAGACATCCGGCACGCGTTTTCTGGTGATGGAGCTCGTGCCCGGGCCGACGCTCGCGGATCGGCTCAAACACGGTCCGCTGTCACTCGCTCGCGCCCTGAACGTGTCCAGACAGCTGGTTGAGGCGCTCGACGCTGCGCACCAGCGCGGTGTGATCCATCGCGACTTGAAGCCTGCGAACATCAAGGTCAGCGATGACGGCCGGGTAAAAATCCTGGACTTCGGCCTGGCGAAGTCGTTGACGGAGGAGCCCGGCGCCGAGAGCGAGCCGCCGTCCACTGTGACCGCGATCCAGGCCGGCTCGCAAGCCGTCGTGGTGATGGGCACACCGGCTTACATGAGCCCCGAACAGGCTCGGGGCGCTGCGGTCGATCGACGTGCGGACATCTGGGCGTTCGGATGTGTCGTCTACGAGATGTTCACCGGCTCGCGGGCGTTCGATGGCGAGACCCCATCTGACGCGATCGCCGCGGTGCTCGAGCGCGAACCCGGCTGGAGCGCGCTTCCATCGGACACTCCCGGCCCGGTGCAAGCGCTGCTGCGCCGCTGCCTGCAGAAGGACGCCGCACGACGTCTTCGGGATATTGGCGATGCCCGGTTCGACATCGAAGAGGCGCGAGCCCCCTCGGTCGCCACACCCCGGGAGGAAGGCACGGCGCCTCGGCGGGCGCGAGCGGTAATTGCAGTCGGCACGGCACTCATGCTCGTCGCCGCCATCGCAGCGTCGCGGTACGCCCAATCGACGACGGGAATCAGCGACGTGCTGCAATTCAGACTGTCAGCGCCGTTGGATGCGCAGTTCCCGCTGCCGCCGCAGTTCGCAGTGTCACCGAACGGACGACTCATCACATTTGTCGCGACATACAAAGGCTCGCGGGCACTCTGGCTGCGCTCGCTCGACGCGGTCGACGCGAAGCCACTCGCGGGCACTGAAGGTGCTGCGTACCCCTTCTGGTCTCCTGACTCCCAGTTCGCGGCGTTCTTCGGCCAGGGCAAATTGAAAAAGCTGAAAGTCAGCGGAGGACAGCCTGTCGACCTGGCGGACGCGTCGCTCCCGAGCGGCGGCACGTGGAACAAGGACAACGACATCGTGTTCGCGCCGACGCCGACGAGCGGCCTGCAGCGTGTTTCCGCGAACGGCGGCTCGGCGACGCCCCTAGCGAGCAAGGCGAGGCGCGGCGAGGTCCGTCAGCGCTGGCCCCAGTTCCTGCCCGACGGCCGGCACTTCCCCGTGAACCTGACAGATGAAGGGACCTAGGTGGGTTCGCTCGACTCACCCGACTGGACGTTTCTCGTCTCGGCGAAAGGCAACCACGGAGGCGCGACGTCGATGATGACAACGTATGCCGCAGGCTACCTGTTCTCATGGCGCGATGGCGTCGCCGAGGCGCAGGCTTTCGATCCGGATAGGCAAAAACTGACACGGGATCCCATCCAGGTCGTCGATCAAATCGCCTCGGACGGCACGAACCGTCACGTCGCGCTGTCGGTCCCCGCAACCGGCGTGATGGCGTACGCGCGCGGCAATCCGACGAATCGATCGACGACACTATTGACCTGGAAGGATCGGACCGGCAAAGTGTTGGCAACCGTCGGCGAGCCGGCCGAACACACGAACCTGTCGCTATCTCCGGACGAACGCTATATCGCCGTATCGATCGTTTCACCCCTCAATCGCGACATCTGGCTGATCGATCGGAACGGATCGACGAGCTCGCGCTTTACGTTCGACCCGGCGGATGATGCGATTCCAGTCTGGTCGCCCGACGGTGGCCGAATCGTGTTCGCGTCCAGACGGAGCAGAGCACCCGGCGACGTCGCGAGCGAGATCTGGGATGTCTATCAAAAGCCCACGAACGGAAACGCCAGGGAAACGCCGCTTTTGACGTCCGAAAACAGCAAGTACCCGATGGACTGGTCGCCAGACGGCCGCGTTGTCCTGTACGGCGGCAGACTCGGCTCACACGGGAGTGGACATTTGGGCGCTGCCGCTTTTCGGCGATCGACGGCCGTTCCCGGTCATCCAGTCGCCTTCGGACGACAACCATGGCGCGTTCGCACCGGATGGAAAATGGATAGCGTACTCGTCCAACGAGTCCGGG
>DATFWL010000121.1:0-9964 GCA_035259385.1 Vicinamibacterales bacterium
CGAGCTACTCGCGTGCCCAGCTGTTCCTGCGCAATCCTCGCTGGTCCGGCGACTGCCGTCAGTTCACCGTCAGAGAGATCGTCGACGCGACACCGCGGTAGTTCGTATCACCGAGGTACGTCGCGGTCACCGTGTGCGTGCCGTGGGCGAGGGCGCTCGTCGTGAACGTGGCTCGCGCGGTGACCGGTCCCGTCGCCGCGAGCGTGACGCCGGTTGCCGTGCCAATCACCTGACCGTTCGCCGTGAACAGGATCGTGCCGGTCGGCGGAACCTTGTTCGCGCCGCTCACGTTCGCGGTGAACGTCACGTCCCCGTCCAGCGTCGCCGCAGACGGCGACGCGACGAGCGTCATGCTCGATGTCTTCAGGCGCGTGCCGGCCGGCGCGACATCCTGGACGAACATCGGCGAGATGCTGGGTGGCACCGAGCCGTTGCCGAGATACCGCGCCGTGATGGCGTGCGCGCCATTCGCCAGCGCGCTGGTCGACAGCTTCGCCGTCGTTCCGGAGAGCAGCACGGTTCCGAGCAGCGTTGCGCCGTCATAGAACGCCACGTTGCCGGTTGCGCCGGCGGATGCTGTGACCGTTGCCGTCACCGTGAGGCTCGCTCCCGTGGCCGCCGGGTTCGACGACGATGTGACCGCTGTGGACGAGGAAGCCGCCGACGAGTAGACGAGGTGCGTCATCGACTGCGTGGCGCCGGCAAAGCTCGGGTCGCCGGAATACATCGCGCTGATGGAGTGCGAGCCGGCGCTCAAACCGTTGGTGCTCAGCGCCGCCGAGCCCGACGCCAGCGTCACTGTTCCGAGCCGTGTCGAGCCGTCGCGAAACTCGATCGTGCCCGTCGGATTTCCCGCCCCAGCGACGACGGCGACCGAGGCGGAGAACGTCACCGCCTGGTTGAACCCGGACGGATTGGCCGACGACATCACCGCGACGCTCGTTGTCGCCGGGCTGATCGTCAGCGTCCCGGCGGCGAACGCGATCGAGTAGTTGCCCGACGTCACACCCGACGGCGTCACCGCGTAGATCCCGACCGGACTCGCCGCCGTCGCAGGCGTGCTGAACGCGACCGTGCCGCTGAGCGAGGCCATCGAATCACCGTTGACGAAACCGGATCCGCCGGCGGTGAACGGCGGCAGCGCTGCGCCGAACGGCTTCGCGGTGTCGAGGGTTCTGACGGTCAACGGCGCGCGCCCCACATCGATCGCCGCCGCCGCGGTGGCCGACGTGTAGTTCTGCGTGTCCGACGGCGTGAACGTCGCCGAGAGCGCTCGTCCCGAGCCCGCGGCAAGTACGGTGTTGAAGCCCGGCGAGTACGCGAACGATCCGGCGACGCTGGCCGAGGCGTTCAGCTGCGCAGCGCCGAGCGGCGTCCCATAGACGATTGGCGAAGGCGCCGACCACGTCACCATCGGCGCTGCTTTGCCGATCGTCACCGTCGAGGAGACGGCTCGCGCCTCGTAATTCGCGTCGCCGTCGAACGTGGCAGTCGCCGTGTAGGTGCCGGCGTTCACCGGCGCGCCGGTCAATCCTGCGTAGGACACCGGCGCCGATCCGATCGACGCACCGCCAAGCCCGTAGACGGCTGCTGTGATTCCGTGCGGCTGCGCGTCATACGTGAACGTTGCGGGCGTCGAGAAGACGATCGTCGGCGTCGCCCGCTGGATCGTGATCGTCGTCGATACCGATCGCGCGGTGTGATTCACATCGCCGGCGAACGCCGCGACGACGGCGTACGACCCGGCCGTTACCGGCGCGTCGGGCGATCCGTTGTAGGCGATCGTCACTGGTGACAGCGCCACGCCACGATAATCGGTCGCCGACGCGGTCGCACCGTGCGGCCGACCGTCGAACGCGAATGTACCTCCGGCGACCGTCAGGTTCGGGATGGCCTGATTCACCAGCAGGGTCAGGTGCGAGGCGCTGTCCGAGTAGTTCGTGGCGTCGCTCGGATGGAACGTCGCATTCAGCGTGTGTGCGCCTGCGCTCGGCACGGCGCCAGCCGCGGGGCTGTACTCGAAGCTGCCGGGCACGCCGGCGGTCGCGTTCAGTTGGCCGGAGTACGACAGCGCGGTGCCGTAGGTAATCGGCGGCGGCACCGGCCAGTTGATCTGGACCGCAGCCTGTCCAACGACCACGTCAGCGCGGGCAGACGAGTGCGCGTACGATCCGGTGCCTTCGAATACGGCGCGCAGAGCGTTGTTGTACGTGCCGGCGGGCACCGCGAACGGCGCGTCCCACGTCACCACGCCATTTCCATCGGTCGTCAGCGTCGCGGTCGGAGTCGGGTCGCCGGCCTGGTTGTGCGCTTCCTGATACAGCGTCATCGATTGGTCCGGCAGCGGCTGCCCCGAGTCGTCGCGCAGCGTCGCCGTCACGTGATACGTGCCGGCGCCGTAGGTCGCTTGAACCGGTGAGAGCTCGATCGCCGTGCCGCGCGGCTCACAGGTGCCGTTGCTGCCGGCGAGGAACATCGATTCGATGTCGGCGTCGCTCAACACGCGATCGAATAACTGCAGCTCGTCGAGGCTGCCGACGAACGGCTTCGGGCTGCTCGGATCGTCCTGCCCGCCGATGCTGAGCGGCGTCTGCCACGCAGGAACGCGGAGCGTGCCGGTACGGCTGTAGGTGTCGACCAGCCGGCCGTTGATATAGGTCTTCACGAAGCCGATGTCGTAGGTCACCGCAACGTGCGTCCACACGTCCTGCGGCGCCTTCGCCGACGTGGTGGCCTGCGCGACGCCGCCATCCTGCTGGGCGAACTCGAAGCCAATCGAGCCGTCGCCGAACCGCTGCACCATGTACTGGAGCGGGTGGCGGACCAGGACGCCCCAGCCGCCGCTGGTCGGCTTCACCCATCCGGCGAAGGTCATCGCGGTCGTGAAGTCGAGCGCCGAGTAGTGATCGTGATCGAGGCGCCCTGTCGAGCGGTTCGGGAACACGTAGCCCTGCCCGGTAATCGCCGGCGCGAACGTGTCCTGCGCAATGTCCACACGCACTGGCGTCGCGCCCGTGATCGCCTCGCGGGTGTCGCCCTCCATCCGCCACCACGCCTTCAAACCTGGACTCGCCGCGGTGCAGACGCCGTTGCTGACGGCGTACTCGGTCCACACGCCGCCGACGTTGCCGGCGCGATCGCCACTCCACGCGACGAACGAGTGATAGCCCGTCCACGACGTATCGATCGGCTCTCCAGGCTGCACGTCGCCGCTGCAGGACGCGACGCCGGAAAGGGCGTCCGCGCACTGATACGCAGCCGCCGCGACCTGATTGCGTTCGTAGATCGGCTGCGACGGGCTCGGACTCGTGATCGCGATCGCCGGCGGCGTCGCGTCGCGTTTGATGGTCGCGGACGCTGACGCCGATCCGCCTTCGCTCGTCGCCGTGCAGGTGAACGTCGTTCCGGGTGTGTCGGTGGTCACGTGCGCCGTGTCGCAGCCCGACCAGCTCGTGATCGGCGAGTCCGGGTCCCACGCCCCCCAGTACACATCGACGTCGCTGGTAAACCAGCCGTCACCGCCGACGATTCCCGACAGCCCTGAAAAGACGTTTGGCGGCGTCGTATCGAGGTAGCGGAACGCCTCGCCAAGCCAGCTCGTACGAAAGTCCGGCGAGATGACGCCCACAAAGGCCGGGCCAACGGGCCCAGGCGGCGCCGTCGCGATCATCGTCGTCGAGTCGACGAACTTCACGTTCGTCGCGTTGGTGTTGTAGAAGACCACTTGCGTGTCGGGTTCGAACCCTGTGCCGTGGAGCGTGACGACCGTGCCGCCCGTGGCCGGACCTGAACCAGGTGACACGCTCGTCAGCGACAATCCGGGCTCCTGCGTGACGCGGAGCGTCTTCACGCCGTTGACCGTCAGAGTGGTGCTGCGCGACGTCGGGTCGGAGTTCGGCTGCCACGCCGAAGCGACGAGCGTACCGTTACCGACGCCCTGCGGTGCCGTGTCGATGGTGAACCAGGACGGCCACTCGGCGGCGCCGATGATCCAGTGCGTATGCGCCTGCGCCGTGATCGTGAACGTGCCGGTGCCGCCGCGCGCGGGAACGGTCACTTCGGACGGCTCGACGGCCAAGTGCACCGCTGCATAAACGTTGTCGAGTCGCGCGGTGACGTTCGGCGCGAGGTTCGTGGCCGCCGATACGAACAGCACCGTCGACGCGTCGGCGGAGAGCACGGCCTGGTCGGCGCGATCGTTGGGAGCGACGCCGTCGGGCCGAACGCTGACGAGCGTAGACGACGCGGTGGCGCGATCGAAGACGTGCACCAGGTTGCTGAGCGGCGCCGGCGGATTGGAGTCGTTGCGCGACATCGCAACCACGGCGACGTACCGTCCGTCGGCGCTCAACATCGGCGACTGCACGTCGCCGGTACCACCCAGACCGTCCGAGGTGAGATCAATCCGCGTCAACCACGACATGTCGCGGTCGTAGACGAACACGTCAAGCGCGGAATCGGTGTCGTCGGGATAACCTGCCGTGAGCATCGGATCGACGGACGCGAACGCGACGTAGCGCCCATCGGCGGTGATGGAAATATCGCTCGCATCGACAGAGAAGTGCGACGGCCGCCCATCCGGTTTGACGTTGAGCTGTCGCGTCGCGTGCGTCAGCCGATCCCGGAGAAACACGTTCCAGTCGGCAGTGGATCCGGCGATCGGCAGGTTCCTCGCGCGCGAGCGGAACGCGACATAGCGGCCGTCGTCGCTCAGCTCGGCGCTGTCGCTCTCACGGTTGGCCGGCGCGCTCGATCCGCTTTCGGCGCTGACGATGTCAATGGTCGTGGTGCCCGGCTCATCGAACACGCCGTTGCCGTCCGCGTCGCGATCCCGCACCACGATTTGTCCGGCCACGGCGCCCGGCCCGGCAAGGTTCGTCGCGTTGGTGCGGAACGCCACGAATCGTCCGTCGGCGCTCAACACTGGGTGCGAGCTATCGCCGTCGCCGGGTATGCCGGCCGCGTCCTCGCTGACGCGGTGAATCGCGCCTGTACGCAGGTCCAACACCACGACGTCGCAGTAGTACGGCGGGCCGGGTTCGCGATTCCAGCCGCATTCCTCGAACGCGAGCTGATGACCGTCAGCGCTGAGCGCCGGATTCTTAGCCCACGCGCCGAGCACGAGCGTGTTGTCGCCGGTGTCGCGGTCGTGCAGGAAGAAGCCTTGTCCGGAGCCATCCTGGAAGCTGGCAGCAAAGATGACGTATCGTCCGTCGGCGCTGACGCTGTGTCGCGGAAGCTGGCTCGGCGCGGCCGGCTGCGGGTAGCTCCACGAAAATGGCGGCGGCGCCGAGATCTGCTCGATGAGTCCGTCCCACCGCATCGCGGCCGGCGGCGGTTCCTGCGCGGCAACGCGATCGCCGCGATTGGCGATCACGGCGAACACCGCCAGCAGGAAGATTGGCGCGGCACACAGATGACGGGACAAACGAACCGCTCTCGGCAGGCGCATCGACGGCTCCTTGGGATCGGAGGTTCGGCGCCGTCAGGGCAAGCGGAGTACCGCGGGGCGGGATTGTCGGAATCGCGCACGGTTGCGCGCCAACTGCACGCGGTAGCGCGCCCGTGACCGCGGAGCGGAGTTTCAGATCGGAACAACCGGGGTCGGATCTCGACTGGCCCTACACCAGGCGGTCGAGCAGGGCAGCCGCAGCAGTAGATGTCTTCACCGTGCCCACGCTCACCGGCCGCGTGAACCGTGAAATTCAGATGGTTGCGAGCCTTGGCAACCAATTTCATCCGGTGACCGGTTCCCGTAATGCCTGAAACGTTAGAGCAATTGCTCCAAGCTTCGACGGAGCCGCGCTGTCAAGGTCGAGAGAACTTCGGGCCAAACTTCGGCCATTAACGCCCAAACACCACCGAAAACCGCGGAAGACCAGAGACCAGAGAGCAAGACGAATCAACAACTTGGACAATCGAGCGAAATCTGCAAAACCTCCACCCCCGGTTCAAATCCGGGCGGCGCCTCCAAAATCCTTGACAAATCGGAATCATTTGTTCGTGCACAGTACAAGCAACGGCTCCCAATGGACTGAAGTTGCTGACCCAGCACCGCCAGCCGTCCGTTCAAGATGTTGCTTCGCTGAGAGTTGTCCATGCGCGCTTTGGAAAGGGAGGAGGTTTACAGAACCTCCTCCCAACGCGGAGGCGTGTACTACACTGGCGGCACGGGTGGCGACACGTCCACCCAACCGTTGATGCGCACGCTGGACGCGGTCCGAGCGGTAGGAGCACCCGTGGAGGAAATCCGCCTTGCGCTCCTGGCCCAGGAAGACGTGGAGCAGCTGATTGTCGATTCGCTCTATTGCGATCGCGAGCGCGTCGCTTCACCGCTGGTCGACGAGGTGATGGTCGTGCGTTTCATCTCGTCGTTCATTCCAGCCACCCGGACTCGTGGCGTTCGCTATTCGCGCGTCGGGCTGCCCTGGGGCAGGTCAGGCGCGAGGCGTAGTCGTTTCACTCAGCTGCCCCTGGCGAAGTAATGGTCCCCTCGAACGAGCCCGATGTCGCGAACGTGATTGCGCTTGCGACGCGCTCGACGGTGAAGCGCCCGTGGGCCCCTGCGAATCGACCCGTCCCACCAGTAATGGTGTGAATGTCCGTGATGTCGATCTCGCCTGTCTCGCCTACGACGGCGCGACGCTGCACTTGATGCCGGATGTGCCGCAGCGCGGAGAGCCGGTCCTGCGACGACGTTGACCGTCCATGACTCGTAACCGCTGCGGCGTTCCCAGGACCCACGACGCGTGCGATCCTGACGATCGATATACTCCAATGGCTGATCCTCGCTCGAGTCGCACCGATCGAGCGGCAGGAGAGAGGCCGCCCCCGATGGACCTGGCGAGCGGATCTTCCAGATGAACTGGTTTCAAGTCGCCGCACGGCGCCTCCGATTGTCGCCCGCTTTTGCACTCACCGCATTTCTGACGCTCGTCGTTGGCTTCGGTGTCGCGACGACGACATTTGACCTCGTTTACACGGTCCTTCTGCGGCCGCTGTCGTATCCGCGACCCGACCGGATTGTCTGGGTGTCGCACACGTTGCAGGTGCGCGGTGCGCTCGAGGTCGATCAGAGCGACGCCGGGATCCTGATGTATCGACGTCACAACCGAACGCTTGAACAGTTCGGCGGGTACCAGGCCACCGCAGCGGCGGTCAGCGGCAGCGGTGCCGAGGAAGCCGAGCGGGTGGCGGCGGGCAAGGTCACCACCGGTGTGTTCGATGCCTTACGCGTCACGCCGGTGCGTGGGCGCTTATTCATGTCGCCTGACGACGAACCGGGCGCGGCGCCGGTCGTCATCGTGGCCGAGCGATTCTGGGCGCGGCGGTACGGCCACGATCCCACCCTGCTGCATCGCCGGATCTTCGTCGATGGCGAGCCGCGAGAGGTCGTTGGCATCCTGCCTGACGCTGTCCGTTTTCCCGCGACAGACACGGAACTGTGGCTGCCGCTCGTCCTGAATCCGGCGAAGACCGACAGCGCGTCATTCGATTATCAAGCGTTGGGGCGTTTACGGGACGGCGTGTCGACCGCGCAAGCCGAGAACGATCTGCTGGGACTCTTGCTGCGACTGCCGATCGAGTTCCCGGGCCGTCTTACGCAATCCGCGATCGAACAGACACACATGCGAGTGGCGGTCCAACCATTGGCGTCCGTGATCGTCGGTGGCGTGAACCGATTGCTGTGGCTCATCCTTGGCGTGTCTGTGTTCGTGCTGCTCGCCGTATGCGTGAATGTGGCGTGCCTCTTTCTGGTGCGCGGGGAGGGGCGTCGGCGAACGTGGACCATTCAGCGTTTCCTGGGTGCCCCCACAGGCACGGTGCTCATGGAATTCCTCAGCGAAATCGGTGTGCTGACGTGCGTCGGCGCGATCGGCGGGCTCGGGATCGCGGTCGGTGCGGCGCGAGCGATCCGCCTGTGGTCGCCCGTGCTCGATCTCCCCAGGCTGGCAGAACTGCAGGTCGACCACGTCGTCGTTGCCGCGACCGCGCTCGCCGGTGGCGGTATCTCGATCACAATTGCGGCCTTCACTGCGTGGCGGCTGCGCGGGTCGGCCTCGGACCCGTTGTCGGTCGGCTCCGGATCGACCGCGACCCGCGCGCAGCAGCGAACGCGATACGCGGTCGTCGCGTTGCAGGTTGCGCTGGCCACGGTCCTTGTGGCCGCGACCGGATTGATGGTCCGAAGTCTGATTGCGCTGCGGCGAGTCGACCCGGGGTTCACCACGAGGCAGGCGTTCACGTTCCGCCTGGCATTTCCGCCGTCCACCTACGCGAACGCGAGCGATGTCGTCCGCCTCGTCGAGCGCATGCTGGATGAGACGCGGCCACTTCCATCGGTGCGCGAGACGGCTGCGGCATCGCGCCTGCCGCTGGAAGAGCGGCCGCAAACGCAAACGGCCGTGTTCGTCGAGGACAAGCGCCTTGCGCCGGGTGAGCTTCCTCGTCTCGGTCCCGTCGCGTATGTAACACCGGGATACTTCCAGGCCATGGGGATCCCACTCCTGACTGGCGGCAGCTTCAGCCGGCTCGATCCGGGAAACGTGCAGCTCGAGGCGGTCGTCAGTCGCGCGTTTGCAAGACGGTATTGGCCCGAATCCGCGATCGGGAAACACATTCGCATTCTCGTCAACGGCCCTTGGTATACGGTCGTCGGCGTTGTCGGCGATGTCAGGGATGCAGGACTCGATCGACCGGCCGACGAGATCGTGTACTGTCCGCTCCTGCCGCCGGCCGCCGATCCGCGATGGCAGCCGCGTGATCTGGCATTCGTCATCCGAACGATCGACGATCCCACCGCGGCGTTCGCTTCAATCCGCACGGCCGTGCACCGACTCGATCCGTCGCTGCCGATCTACCATGGCGAGTCCCTGTCCGCGCTCACAGCCGGAAGTTCGGCGCGCCGACGGCTGGTCCTGTGGCTCTTGATGGCCGCATCGGCGGTCGCGGTCATCCTTGGCGGCATCGGGCTGTACGCGGTCATGGCCTACGTCGTGTCGCTCCGGACACGGGAAATCGGGATTCGGATGGCCCTCGGCGAACCATCGCTCCATGTCGGATTGAGCGTGGCGAAACAGGGCGTGTTCGTCGCTGCCCTCGGCGTTATGGGCGGTCTTGCAGGCGCGGCGGCTCTGGCTCGCGCCCTCGGGACGCTGCTGTTTGACGTGAAGCCGACGGACCCGGCCGTGCTCACGCTTTCCGCGACGTTCATTCTCGCGCTGGCCGGCGCCGCCAGCTTCGTTCCCGGCAGACGGGCGGCGTCAGTCGACCCGGCGGTGGCGTTGAGAGCGGAATAGCGTGTCCACCCCAGTTCCTCGTTCACGACGTCACCTGCGTGACGTGACCGGACGCTCGCATCGATCGCGCGAGGTCGCTAACGTTTCTTTCACGCGTCGCCATCGCGACCGAGAAGCCGCCGAAGATCCGTCGTAGTTGACGAAGCCGTGCCGCGCCGACTTGACGCAGGAGTGTGACGTCCAGCCCTCGTCCGACGGCCTCCAAGTATCGCGCGATCGTGCTCGCGACGACGGCGGGCCGCGGTTATCTGTGCGGCGACATGGTCGTCGAGCCGTGGACGCCGGATCACTCGGACAGCGGACCGCGCGCGATCGAGACCTACTTGTGGCCCACGTCCGGTGCAACCGCTACCTGCAGGCCGACCGCGGAGCTATGTCCATGGACATTCGGCAGTTTTCCGCGCGAGTTCTCGTCGTTCATGTTCCACGGGGCCGTTAACGCGCGGCGAGCAGTCCTGCGACTCGAAATGGGATTGCCTCGCGCATCATTCCCTCCTTGCGCCAGTCAATCTCGCACATCACGTCTGGAGGCGAAATCTCCTGATCGAATAGGTTCGTGCGAAGACGATCAGCGAACGAGCCGGTTGCGGAGCGCCTTGGCCACCGCTTCCGACATCGAATGCACCTGCAGCTTCGCGTAGATGTTCTTCATGTGAAAGGCGACG
>DATFWL010000122.1:0-12191 GCA_035259385.1 Vicinamibacterales bacterium
ATCGAGCACCGCACGCGCTCGATGACGTCCCAATCCACGGCCGTCTTCAACGTGAGGAGCTCGACGTGGAGAGCGGCACGCGAGCGCGCCACGGCTCGGGGCGTCGCACGCAACGAGATCAACGCGGACATCATCGCGTCGGAGCCTGTCGCTGCTCGCCGACACGTTCACCGGCGCGAATACCTACGGACTCATCAGCAGACACAGGTCCGTCTCGCGATCCTCCAATACGCACCATAAACGCTCGATCATTTGCCACTCACGAGAATTCATCGTCTATTCATCCTCTATTCATCGTCCGTTCATCTCGGACGCCATCAATGAGCCTGTTGATGGTTTGCCTATGTAGCCGCATCGAGAGTTTTACGACGTCGTCGTTCTATCGACACATCGACCGCTGACGCTTGTCAGCGATGATCACGGGCCGCGATTTTCCACGATCGGCTGGCGGCATTTCGCTCCTCGCGCTGCGCCCTGCTGAAGACGGTCTGTTTGCGCCCACGTCGATCGACGGACCGCGCCTGCGCTCAGTGAGCGATCGGATCGTCGTGACGAAGACGTCGACGCGCTTGGCGAGCGCGCCAGGTCGCGACGCCTGAGCACCCTTCAGAAAAACGGAGGTCGTGATGTCAACAATCGGGCGCAGTGCGATCGCGATGCTGGTGTGGGCGCAAATCGTGTCGACAGGGACAGCGCGCGCCCAGACAGCGCGCGGCACGATCCAGGGCCACGTCACCGACTCGTCGGGCGCGGTGCTCCAGGGGGCGAGCGTCACCGTCATACCGGGCGGCGCGCGCGCCGTGACCGACGCCGAAGGCGGATACATCATCAGCGGCCTCGCGCCTGGCGACTACACAGTCGGCGTGACCTTTGTCGGCTTCAGGGATTTCTCGACGGCCGCGCACGTTGCCGCGGGCCAGCCAACCCGCGTCGATCCGCGACTCGATGTCGCCGGCCAGAGCGAGTCGATTCTCGTGACGGCCGAGCGGCCGCGCGGCGAGGCGGGTCAGATCAACCGCGAGCGCACCGCCGACAACATCGTCCAGGTGCTGTCGTCGGAAGTGATCACCAGCCTGCCGAATGCCAACGTCGCCGACGCGCTCGGCCGGCTGCCGAGCGTCACGCTGGAGCGCGACGAAGGCGAAGGAAAGTACGTCCAGATTCGAGGCACCGAGCCGCGGCTGAGCAACCTG
Source organism: Vicinamibacterales bacterium (assembly GCA_035259385.1). Taxonomy (GTDB): domain Bacteria; phylum Acidobacteriota; class Vicinamibacteria; order Vicinamibacterales; family CAVVIG01; genus QHWK01. The sequence goes on from DATFWL010000122.1 coordinate 1,194, forward strand.
ACGATCGACGGCGTGAACGTGCCGTCTCCCGAGAGCGGCGTGCGGCAGATCAAGCTGGACACGCTGGCGTCCGACCTCGTCGAGTCGATCGAGATCAACAAGACGCTTCAGGCCAACATGGACGGCGACGGCATCGGCGGCAGCGTCAACATCCGTACGAAGACCGCTGGCGAGCAGCCGACGATGCTGGCGTCGGTGCTGGGCGGGTACACGCCGATCATCGGTGGCCGCGGTGTGAGCCAGACCGGTGCGACGATCGGTCAACGGTTCGGCCCGAACAAGGCTGCCGGCTTCCTGATCGGCGGTACCTACGACTGGAACGGACGGGGCATCAACGACATCGAGCCGTCGCCGACGGTCACCAGCCTGACCCCGCACTACGACGGCATGGACCTGCGCGACTACATGTACTACCGCACTCGGTGGGGCCTGTCGGGCAGCAGCGACTACCGCGTTAACGACAATACCAGCCTCTCGGTGCGCGGCCTGTATTCGACGTTCAGGAATTGGGGCCAGAAGTGGGTCTACACGCTGAATGACGACGACGTACCGGCGGCGAGCATCGACTGGCGCCGTCCGGACTACGCCGTCGGAAACATCGTCGGCAGCGGCCGCCACACGCTCGCCAGTAATTGGATCACCTGGGATCTCTCGTTCGCGCGATCGCGAATGCTGCAGTCGGGCGGCAACGGCGGCTCGAAATTCAAGTGGAATGGGCCGGACACCGACTGTGCGTACGATCCGTCGGCGACCACGGATCCGTACGTGCCGCAGTTCAGCGCGTCGTGCTACACGCCCGGTGCGACCAACACCGAGGACATCGCGAACTACAAACTCACGAACTGGTCGCCGGCGTCGGTCGGCCAGTCGGCACAGCGGAACCTGCAGGCGGCCGGCGCTTTCGGGCACCTCTATCATGCCGGCGATCGCTTCGGGACCTTCGAGTTCGGCGGCAAGATCCGTGACGCCCACAAGTACGACGACTCGTACACCACGACGTATACGGTCGCCAGAAACGTGACGATTCCGATCGCGCAGTTCGCGGGCGGTTTCACCGACGCGAAGTACTACGACAACTCGTACCCGTGGCCGCTGCAGAACGTGGACTACACGCTGGTGCAGAGCTACGTCCAGACGCACCCGCAGCAGTTTGTCGTCACCGGCGGGCCGGGCGTCAACAAGTCGAATTACGACCTCACTGAGCGCGTCGGCGCCGGCTATGTGATGAACTCGATCGATCTCTCGTCGCGGACGCGGCTGATTGCCGGCGTACGGATCGAATCGACGCACCTCGACACCCTTAGCTTCAACGCCAACACTGGGAACCAGGACTTCGCGGCGGGCGGCAACTACGTCGACGTGCTGCCGAGCGCGTCTGTAAAGGTTGCGATGACCCCGAACACCGCGCTCCGATTTGTCTACAGCCGCGCGCTCTCTCGGCCCGATCCGCACGACCTCGCGCAGGCCGTCGGCCCGATCAACGATACGCAGAATCCGCCGCGGGTGAGCCTCGGCAACCCGGCACTGAAGGCCGAGCACGCCGACAACGTGGATGTCCTGCTCGAGGAGTACCTCGCACCGCTCGGCCTTATCCAGGCCGGCTACTTCTACAAGCATCTGACCGATCCGATTATCGCGACGCAAACGCGTCCGACGAGCGGACCGTACGCCGGCTTCCTCGTGTCGCAACCCGGCAACGCCGGCAGCGCGACGCTGCAGGGGTTCGAGGTCGCGTACCTGCAGCACCTGGGTTTCCTGCCCTCAGGTCTGCGCGGGCTGGGGCTGTCCGCAAACTACAGCTTCACGACATCCGAAGCACGCGGCCTGCCGCTTCGCACCGATTCGCCGGCGCTGCTTCGGCAGGCGCCGCACACGTGGAACGTCAGCCCGACCTACGACCACGGGCCGATGTCGCTGCGCGCCGGGATCAGCTACAACGGTGCGAACATCTACGCGTATCAATATCAGAACCTGAACAGCGACGGCACGCCGACGAGCGCGGGCGATCTCACTGCCGGCGGCCTCGCCGGACCGGGCGGCGACAACTACCTGTATCCGCACCTGCAGTTTGACGCGCAGGGGACGGTGCGCGTCGCCGCGGGACTGTCCGTCGTCGTCTACGGTTTGAACCTGACCAACGAGGTGTTCGGCTTCTACAATGGCAGCCCGCAGTACGTCGTGCAGCGCGAATTCTACAAGCCCACGTTCGCCGTCGGCGTGCGCTGGAATCCGTCGCACCGGTGACGGGCGCAGACCGCCACATGACGGACAGCGTTTCATTCGCGCAAGCCGACGGCGGAGTACGGGGGCCCGACACGGCCCCTGGAGATTGTCGACTCCCCGTTGTCGTGCGGCTCAGTGGGTGAGACCGTAGATCACGTAGTTGACGCCGATCTTGTAGGCCTCGTTGGTTTCGCTCACCGGACGCAGCCCGAAACTCGACCACTCCCAGAACTGCGAGACGTCGGTGTTGTAGTTGACGACCATCTGCAGGCGCTTCGACGGATCGTTGTCCTCGAACAGCCCGCGGAAGATCGGACGGCCGCCGATGCTGAAGATCTGCGGCACCACATCGAGGTCGTCGATCTCGAAGAATGAGTGGAAGATGGGATGGGTTGCGTCCAGATCGTAGAAGCGCGCGTCGGGAATGACCCGCTTCATGTACGTCTCGAGGACACTCCAGCCGCTGCCGTACGTCACGCCCAGCCGATCATCGTACGAGCTCCATCCCGGGAACCGCCGCCGCATCGGCTTGAAGTCGTCGACGATGATGAAGCCGCCCTTCTGCATGTACGTGCGCATTGCGACTGCTTCGCTGTCGGTCATCGACCACCAGTCGGGCTCGATGATGTACGCGATCGGATAGCGGAACAGCGCGGGATCGTCGAAGGCAAGCGTGTTGATTTCCTCGACGTGCGGGGCCAGGTCGGTGACCTCGCGCATGATGCTCATCAGGTTCTGCTCCGAGAGCGGGTAGCCGTGGCCCCAGGCGGGCCAGCCGCCGTACCAGTGGCCGCCTGGCGCAGTCTGATATCTGATGCGGACGAATGTGAAGCGTCCGTCGTACGGAATGTTGGGGTACTCGTGAAAAGGCCCACGCGGTCCGCCGTACTGCGCCAACGCCGTCGCGGCGAGCGCAAGCGTGAGACCAGCCGTGAGGAGAAAACGCCGGTAACGCACACGCCCATCGTACTTCGATTCGCCGGGGCACCAAAGGTAGCGGCTGCGAGCATCCCTGGTGCGATCCCGGCCGATCGATTGCCAGAAAAGCGCCAGCCCCGCTCGGGATATATACTGCTCATCTCGATGGACCCGCGTCGCATGGACCCGCGCCGCCCCAAGCCGTCAGCGCCGCCTGTCTATCGGCCCTGCCGGCAGATGAGGCCCGCAGCGCCGCCGGTTTATCGCCCTCAGGCGTCGCCGGGGAGCGTGCAGGCTAGCAGGAATAGAGACGATCAACATCTCTTCGCCGCCATGCAAGTACTGTCATCTCATTTTGACCGATCTCGGGATCAGGGGCAAAGTCGTAGCCCCCGGAGAAGGGTTTGGAAGCTGCCAGGGCGGATCCTACGGGTGGTTCTACAGTGAAGGCTTGGTCAGCAAGGAAGTACAGAAAGCAACCGGAAAAACTGAGAAGGATTACTGCACCTCGGTAATCGAGCGGAAAAACAAGTTGTAGCTGGCGAGGAACTCTACCCGAGTTCCCCAGCTTGGCTAGTGTTTCGCGTGGACAACATGAAGACCAGCCTGTCCGGGCGCGAGCCCTTGTACGGCGCGGCCGAACCTGGACGCGATCTCCTGAAAATCGATGTCTTCGATGTCACAAAATCCGTGCGATCGAAGAATCGCTGCAATGCCAGCCGGCTCGAAACGGCTCGTCCAACGTTCACCCGTTCTCTCAAGTTGTTCGGTCCGCTTCGTTACCAACTCCCTCATCTCTTCTGAGAATGCCTGCGGGGGCTCCATGTAGTCGAACACCACCTCCGAGTGCTCGATTGACGCCATGTAGGCCAGAGCGCTGTCGATGGCGTCCAGCGTCAGATACGGCATGACGCCGAGCCACGTGAAGAACGCGGGCGAGTGCTGATGAAAGCCTGCGCCGACGAGCATGTCCCCCAAATCGTCCCGCTCGAAATCGACCGGCACGAAGTTGAGCCACGGCGGAAGTGCGAGTTGAGCTTCAGCCAAGCGCTGGCATTTCCATGCCTGCGTGGCGGGGTGGTCCACCTCATAGATACGGATCTGTCGTGCGCCATAGGGACTCCGGAGAGCGAACGTGTCGAGTCCAGCGCCAAGGATGACGACCTGCCGAATCCCCCTTTCGACAGCTCCTGACAACACATCTTCCGCAATCCGACTTCGTGCGGCGGTGAATAGACGTCCGATGCTGGCCAAAGGATGTGCGGTTGCAAATTGCAGCACGTCCTTTTCGTCTTCGCGCAGAATCATCATGGCAAATGGGTCATGGAGGATTGAGCCGTGATCGAGCACCTGATGCGCAGCTCGCTGTCGGGCGATCATCAGAGCTGTCCGGCTGGGCTCATTCGGCTTCAAGTTCGAGGTATCCAATCTCTCTTCAATAAACGATCGCAGAGGTGTCGAGTGCCAGTGGCGCCGGGCACGCCGAGATCTTTCGTTGAATTCGATATCTCTCGCTCAATCGGCGCGGACGAGGGGAAGAAAAATCCGATCGAGGATCTCTTCTATGTCCTGCTCCGACAATGGCTGCTGGACTACCATGAGCTGATAGCGCACGAGGTCGAACGGCAGCGCAGCCACGCGAGGCGTCAGCTTCTCAGCAGCGATTTCGCCGCGTTCAATCCCGCGGTCCAGAATTTCCATCATTATCTTGGCGTTGCGCTCATGTACGTCTGCAAAGAGTGATGACTCGCGCTCGTGCAGAAGCTCTGCAATCAGGCCAAAGATTACTTCTGGACCTAATTCGTCCACCATTTCTGAAACGCGGTGCAGAATAACCATGAGATCGCCCCGGACGGTTCCGGTGTCCGGTGCGTCGGATGAAAGAACAGGTCGGTTTGCCCTCAGTGCGGCGTATACAAGCCGGGCGCGCGTGGGCCAGCGCCGGTAAATCACCGGCTTGCTCGTGCAGGCCCTCGCTGCGACTTTCTCGATCGAGAAATTGACGTACCCCGTTTCAGCAAGCTCTCGCAACACGGTCTCGAAGATCGCCGTCTCCAAGACCTTCCCCCGTCTACGGCTGCCCAGTGCTCTTGCCTCTCCGCTTCAGGCCGCAATTGACTACGAACGCCGCGAATATTAGACACGGATCGTATCCTATGTCAATAGGATACGATTGGTATCTTTTTGGCGAGGAACGCGCCTGCACCGCTGCCCAGGTTTGCCGACAGTTCACCTTGTTCCGCTGGGTCGCCAACTTAGACGAGCTTGGACCCCGGCAGTGCCGCGGGGATCGATCTGTGCCTGCATATCGTCCGCCGCGACTTTGGAGCGGAGATCGCCAACCAAGTGGCACGCCGGCTCGTCGTCCCACCCCTTCGTGAAGGAGGGCAGGCACAGTTCGCGGTCCGGCCCATTCTGTCCGAAGAATCGCGGGGACTCGCGCGCATCCTCGCGTGGGCCCACGCGCATCTCGATCGAGTGCTGACGGTCGACGATCTCGCGGATCACGCGAACATGTCGGCGCGAACGTTCGCTCGTCGATTCAAGCAGGAGACCGGAACCACTCCTCATCGCTGGCTGACGCACCAGCGGATTCTGAGCGCTCAGCAGCTGCTCGAGAAGAGCGATCGGCCGATCGAGTGGATCGCGGAGTCGGTCGGGCTGCAGACGGCCGCGACGCTGCGCGAACACTTTCGGCGGATTCTCAAGACGACACCGACGGCCTATCGGCGGGCGTTCTTCGTGACCGCACGACCGGGCCGGGCCGCCGCGGCTGGTGATTAGGCCGGCCTGCATGACGCGAGGGTCACGCAGCATAACGCCGATAGCTCCATCTGTCGTCGCAGTGTTGAGGAGGGCCAGTCGATCGCGAACTATGTCAATCAGAACGCCATGCCGCGGCTGTACGGACGCTGAGAAGTTCCGGCGCCGTGGAATGTCGAGCCCATCAACTCCGGCGTGAATCGACGCTGGTCACACTATCGAAAGCTGTAGAGCACACGGCGCACGCGCGAAAGTCACCGCGATTCGTGCCGACCGTCGAATTGAACGCGTGACGATCGCAAACGCTCGTTATAATGCCTCGCCACGACCATGCTCGAGCCGGGCGCGCGCCTCGGCCCGTACGAGATCATCGCCGCCATCGGATCGGGCGGCATGGGCGTGGTTTATCGAGCCCGTGACACGCGCCTGGAGCGCACCGTCGCGGTCAAGCTCGCCGGCGCGGCGATGACCGACGATTCACACGGACAACGGTTGCTGCGCGAGGCGCAGCACGCCTCCATCCTGAATCACCCGAACATCTGCACCCTTCACGAGATCGGAGAGGCGGACGGCCAGCCGTTCATCGTCCTCGAGTACGTCGAGGGCCAGCCGTTGAACGCACTGATCCGGAAGGGCGGGCTGGCGCTCAACGACCTCATCTCGTTTGGATCGCAGCTCGCTGACGCCCTCGATCACGCGCACGAGCACGGCATCGTGCACCGCGACCTCAAACCGGCCAACGTGGTCGTCACGCCCGATCATCGCGTCAAGGTGCTCGATTTCGGCCTCTCCCAGCGGGTCTGGCATGAGGGAGCCGCCTACTCCGCGACCAGGCCCGCGACGAAGGCCGGCGTCGCCGGGACGATCGCCTACATGGCACCGGAGGCGCTGCGCGGCGCCCCCGCCGACGCGCGATGCGACATCTGGGCGCTCGGCGTGATCGTGTACGAGATGGCCACGGGGGCGCCGCCGTTCGACGGTCACACGGAATTCGAGTTGAGCTCCCGCATTCTGCACGAACCCCCGCCTGAACCGCCGGCGTTTGTTCCGGCCGGCATTCGAGCGATCATCAACCGATGCCTCGCGAAGAACCCGGACGAACGGTTTCAGCACGCTGCCGACGTTCGCACTGCCTTTCGCGAGCTGTCGTCGGACCGAGCGCGATCCGCGGCGGGATCGGCAGGGTACGGTCCACGCTGGTTGGTTGGCACCGTACTCCTGGTGCTGCTGGCAGCAGGAGTCGTTCTCGGTCCCATGCGATCAATGCTGTCGCGAAATCTGTCGAATGCGTCCCGGGCGCCGGAATCGCTGGCGGTCCTGCCGCTCGAGAACCTGTCACACGACGAGCGACAGGAGTACCTCGCCGACGGCATGACCGACGCGCTGATCACGACGCTGTCGAAGCTCGGCGGATGGCGCGTCATCTCCAGGACATCGGTGATGCAATACAAAGGCGTGCGCAAGCCGCTGCCCGAGATCGCCCGGACGCTCGCTGTCGACGACATCATCGAGGGTTCCGTCCTGCAGGCCGGCGACCGCGTCCGGATCAGCGCGCAATTGATCAAGGCCGCGCAGGACCAGCACTTGTGGGCCGAGTCGTACGAGCGCGACGCGCGCGACATCTTCCGGCTTCAATCCGACGTCGCGGAGGCGGTCGCCACCCAGATTCGCGGTACGCTTCAGCCGCCGGACCAGCAGCGGATGCAGGCCCGAGCGCCGGCGAATCCGGCTGCCTATGACCTGTATCTGCGCGGTCGCTACCACGTGAATCAGTTCACCGGTCCGAACGTCAACCAGGCCATCGCCGACTTTCAAAAGGGTATCGATCTCGAGCCGACCTACGGTCTGCTCTTCGCCGGCTTGGCTGACGCCTACTACTATCTGTCGAGCGTCTACGTCTCGCCGCGCGACATGATGCCCAAGATTCGGGCGGCGGCGACAAGAGCGCTGCAGCTTGACGAGCGACTTGCCGAAGCGCACACCGACCTGGCGCTCGTCAGTCAGGGATACGACTATGACTGGCCGCAGGCCGAAGCGCACTACAAGCGCGCCCTCGAGCTCAGTCCGAACTATGCCGCGGCGCGCGAAATGTACGGCGCGCATCTATCCTATCGCGGCCGCTTTGCGGAGTCGCGCGAGCAGTTCAATCTCGCGCACACCCTCGATCCTCTGACGCCACGGATTGAAGTCGCGGCTGTTGTGCCATTGTTGTACGAAGGTCGCTACGACGAGTGTATCCAGCGGTTGCGCACGATGATCGCAACGTTCCCTGACTTCTATCCCGTCCACGCGAACCTCGGCATCGCCTACGTCGAGCAGGGGAAGTTCGGGGAGGCGATTGGAGAGCTCGAACGAGCGCGCCAATTGGAGAACCCCCCTTGGGTGTCGGGGTGGCTCGGTCACGCCTACGCGAGGGCAGGCCGCCGCGCGGACGCGATGCGGATCCTCTCTGATCTTCGTGGCAAGGCAGCCCACGAGTACGTCCTGCCTTACAGCATCGCGATTATCTACATTGCCTTGGGCGACCGCGACGAGGCGTTCAATTGGCTCGAGGGGGGCTACGACCTTCGAGACGAGCAGTTGACGGCCCTGAAAGTCGATCCAGTTTTTGCGCCGCTGCGCGGCGATCAACGGTTCTCGAGTCTTCTCCATCGAGTCGGGCTCGATCGATGATCGCCTCGCCGGGAACGAGCACCAGACTCGAGAGCTGATAGGGGCCGGTGTCCAGGCGGCAGGGCGACGCACGCGTGCAACCGTCGCGTGTACGCTGCATCGATCGCCTGAAGCGCCGCGGCAACCTCCGCACTCCGGCTGAAACGCTGCGCCGGATTCTTTGCGAGACATCGGAGTATGACGTCAGCCAGCGCCGGCGATTCGAGTGGATCGAGCAACACTTCGGCGCCCGATCTGCGTCTCAGACAGCAGCCGGCTGTTACTGAGCTTCAGCGTCTGAATTCCGTACGAGAGACCGAATACCGACGTGAAGTAGAACGTGGACGACTCTGCCATCGCGCAGAGCAGCACCTGCACCGTTGGTACTTTGCAGCGCTCCAGCACCGCGAGCAGTGGCACGCGCTCAGGCGCTGCGTGCTGCAGCGCGCGCTCGAATATCGGAGACTCCTTCGCGTTCATGCGGACGTATAAGCTGATCGCAAAGATGGGCGCGCTCGCGATGAACGGCAGACGCCACGCCCACGACTGCACGTGTTCGGGCGGTAGCGCCCTGACGGCAAACGCCGCGACCGCGCCGAGCACGGTGCCGGTGGCGGCGCCGCTCGACACGAACGCCGCAAACAAACCGCGAGCGTTGCCGGGCGCGCTCTCCATCGCGAGCAGCGGTCCCGCGGCCGATTCGCCGCCCAACGAGAGACCCTGAAGGAACCGAAGGCAGACCAGGACAATCGGCGCGGCGATGCCGATCTGCGCGTAGGTCAGCGTCAACCCGATGGCCGTCGTCGAGGCGCCCATCAGCACCAGCGTGGACACCATGATCGGCTTGCGTCCGATGCGATCGCCGAAGTGCGAAGAACACCCCGCCAATCGGGCGCGCGGCGAATCCCACTGCGAACACACCGAAGACGGCAATCGTGCCGGCGAGCGGGCTCAGCGCGGGAAAGAACAGCGCGTTGAAAGCGAGCGGCGCGAGAAATCCGTACACGAGAAGTCGTACCACTCGATGGTCGTGCCGAGGAAGCACGACACGAGCATCCGGCGGTTGGGCGCGCTGATGACGGCAACGCCGGTGCGCTGGATATCGGCCTGCGGTACGGCTGCTTCAATCGCGATGTGACACCCCACGGTCCGACTACGGCCGAACACTACGTACTGACCAGTACATCCACCACGATCGGCACGGACGACTGGAGCGCCCTGCTCAGCGCAGGCGCGAGATCCTGTGGCCGTTCGATTCGTACGCCGGTGCACCCCAGCGCGCTCGCGAGCCCGACGAAATCAATGCCTGGCAGCTTCGTACCGACAAGCCGTTTGATGGTGAAGTGCGACGAGAATTCGGCAAGCGCGGCGTAGCCGCCGTTGTTGACGATGACGACGGTGACGGGCAGCTTCAGGTCAGCGGCGGACCACAACGCCTGAATCGAGTACATCGACGAGCGACGGATCGGGATGCAACGAGTGGCTCACGGTGTGCCGGCGCACCGCCTCGGTCGTTCGGTCCCAGTCGTCGACAGGGATCGAGACGAACGTCGGCCCGCACGGCGCCTGCATCGCCACGTTGTAAGCTCTGGCAATTGCCGCGGGCACGTCTTCGCCGCGCGCAGGCTCGATTGCCCACTTCACGTAGGGTTCCGGGAGCTTCGTCGCCTCGCTCGCAAACAGGAATGGCTCGTACGGCAGGATGGAGCGCGCCTGCTGGCCGGCGGTGATCACGAGCGGCGTGCGGTTGCGATAGGCGGTGAAGATGTTGCCCATCGCGTGACCCACGCCAGCGGCCGAGTGCAGGTTGATGAGCGCCGCATTCCGCGTCCCCTGCGCGTCGCCGTCGGCCATCCCCACGACGACCGACTCCTGCAACCCGAGCACGTAGCGGAAATCGTCGGGAAAGTCCCGGAACAGCGGCAGCTCGGTCGAACCGGGATTGCCAAAAATGGTCGTCATCCCCAGCTCGCGCAGGAGGCACACCGCGGCCTCGCGGACAGTCGGCATCGTGTCCGGAATTATGGTTCGGTGGCGCTCAGGAACAAAACGTGACGCTTCCTATCGGCGCACCTGCGACTGATATCCGAGCCTCGCGTGTTCTCGGCGGCCGCCGCGCATGTCCAAGAAGCCGCCGATCGTCTTGGGATTCAGCTTTCGCGTCACCCGTTGTATCGTTACGACGCTATGACACAGTTATCACGACGCGAATTCACTGTTGCCGTTCTCGGTGCGGGCGCAGCCGCGACGCGTGCCGCACAGGCCGCGCCTCTCTCGCCGACGACGCGCTCGATGCAGACTCCTGGCCGTGCGAGCACGGACGCGCACGACGCGCTGGCGGCGCTGACGCTCGCCGACGCGGCGGCGCGTCTGCGCGCCGGAACCGTCACCTCGGTCGATCTGGTGAACGCCTGTCTCGCCCGGATCGACATCTACAATCCG
>DATFWL010000123.1:0-2259 GCA_035259385.1 Vicinamibacterales bacterium
TGCCGTTCTTGAGGTTCGTGAAGGCGAATGGCCGTTCGCCGCGCATGAGCTTGGCGTCGCGCGCCATGACGTCGAGGCTGGCGCCGACGTACGGCGCGAGATCGATCTTGTTGATCACCAAGAGGTCCGAGCGCGTAACACCGGGACCACCTTTGCGCGGGATCTTGTCGCCTCCGGAGACGTCGATCACATAGATCGACGCGTCCACGAGCTCGGGGCTGAAGCTGGCCGCCAGATTGTCGCCGCCGGACTCGAGAAAGACGATCTCGAGGTCGGCGTGCCGTCTGGACAGCTCGTCCAGCGCGTCGAAGTTCATCGACGCGTCTTCGCGAATGGCGGTGTGCGGGCATCCGCCCGTCTGCACGCCGATGATGCGATCGTCGGGCAGGGCCTGGCTGCGAACCAGAAACTCCATGTCCTCGCGCGTGAAGATGTCGTTGGTGATGACGCCGAGCCGGTACCGCTCGCGCATCCGCTTGCACAGCGCATCGACGAGTGCTGTCTTTCCGGAACCGACGGGTCCACCAATGCCGATGCGTACAGGGCTCTTGCTCATGATCGGAACAACCTCGAATGCAGGTATTGCTGCGTCATGGCCGAAACGTCCATTGCCGGCGTGAACGATTCGAGTTGAGCGCGCGTGGTCATGGCCTCGACGACCATCGGTACACGCCTGAGCGCTTTCGCAAGCTCCATGTGGGCGTCGGTTTGACCGATCCGCATCAGGCGCAACGCGGCGGACGTCGTGGACGCCAGCCTGGTGTACGCGAAGGCGGCGCCGGCGTCGCGCATCCCGACGCCCGCCGAAGCGCACGCGCAGCCGAATGCTGTTGGCAGGGTGAGACCAAGCGATTGCTCACGGGCGAGACCGAGCAGGTGTTCGAGCCGTTTGTCGGGATACACAGTGCTCCACGTCGTGATCAGCCTGAGTCCCATCGCACGGCTCGAGCGGCGTACCGCCGCCGACGGGCGCATCGCTGTGAGCTCTTCGTCGAGCTGGTAGAGCGCGTGCCAGTCTTGTCGATCGAACGCAGACCATGCACGGAGCGCGGCCGGACCGTCCATCCGGCCCAGGACGTCGTCCAGGCCGACGTCCAGCCACGCCTGCAGGTCGGCCGGCGTTTCGACGAGTCCCGCCGCCGTCGCGGCCTCGAGGCCGTCGGAATAGCCAAAGCCGCCAATGGGAAACAGGCTGTCGCAGATGTGCAACAGCGCGAGCAGCGCGTGGGCGGCGATCGGCTCAATCATGGTGGTGGTTCGCGGTCGACGCGGCGGGCGTGAACGGGATCGTCGTACGCGTAAAGGGAATTCGGTGCTGTTCGAGGAGCTGCCCCACCCCGGCGGCATCAGGACAGACGATTCCCGCGTCGGTGATCATCAATGGCTGGTGCCGATTGCCGATGTGGTACGCGTAGAGTCCCCACTCCTGGGGCGTGTGCGGCTCGATGAGGAACACCGGCTCGGGCTGCTCGATGACCACGACGACGGCCTTGACTTCGTCGAGGACCAGGCAGTCGCCGCCGCGTAAGACGGTGCCGCGAGGGACGGAGAGACCGAACGCGAGCCCGCCGTCCGACCGCCGGCGTGCGCGTGCATGCAGGCGGTCTTCCCATCCGAGCGTGATGGTGTCTCGGGCGTAGCCGCGCGCCGTCACCGGCAACGTGTCCTCGCAATGGATCTGCTCGACGACGATCAAAACAGGAAATACCGCTGCGCGAGCGGCAACACGTCTGCCGGCTCGCTGGTGAGCACCTGACCGTCTGCCCGGACTTCGTACGTGTCCGGATTGACGGTTATTCTTGGCAAGGCGTCGTTGAGTACCAGGTCGCGTTTACCGATCGTTCGGCACCCGCGCACGGGCACCAACGCGCGCCTCAGCCCGGCCAACGCCCCGGACTCGATGCCGGCCTGGCTGACGAAGTGAACGCTGCACGCCTGGCGCGCGCCGCCGAATGACGCAAACATCGGCCGCGCGATGACGGGCTCGGGCGTCGGAATCGACGCGTTGCCGTCGCCCATCATCGCGCCGGCAATCAGGCCGCCTTTGATCACCAGCTCCGGCTTGACGCCGAAGAAGGCTGGCTTCCAGAGCACGAGGTCCGCCAGCTTGCCGACTTGGATGGAGCCGACCTCGCGCGCGATGCCGTGCGCGATCGCCGGGTTGATCGTGTACTTCGCGACGTAGCGGCGGACGCGCAGGTTATCGCAGCCGGCGGTCTCTCCTGGCAGCGGACCGCGCTGGCGCTTCATCTTGTCCGC
>DATFWL010000124.1:0-23155 GCA_035259385.1 Vicinamibacterales bacterium
TGCGATCACGAACAGCAGCGCCGCGAGACGACGACCGTGCATGGGGCGCATGTTACTCTGGACGGATGGGACGGATGGGACGGATAGGACGGATGGGACGGATGGGACGGATGGGAGTCCCTCTCATCTTTCCCATCCCTCCCAACTGTCCCATCCCTCCCATCCTCCTATCTGTCTTATTCGTCCCATGAAGCCACTCATCATTGCCATCGACGGTCCATCGGGCGCCGGGAAGGGCACCGTCGCTCGCGCGGTTGCGTCCGCGCTCGGCTACAGGCACATCGACAGCGGCGCGATGTATCGCGCCGTCGGCTGGAAGGCGCTCCGCGACGGTGTGCCGATGGACGACGAACACGCTGTCGCGGCGGTCGCCGCGGCGCCGATGGAGATCTCGGACACGCGCGTCGCAATCGACGGTCGCGATGTGACGCGCGACATCCGCACGCCCGAAATCGATCGCGCGGCCACGTCCGTCGCGCGCCTTCCGCGGGTGCGCGCCGTCCTGGTCGCACGCCTGCGCGAGATGGGGTCAGAGGGGCAGATCGTGATGGAAGGGCGCGACATCGGCACCGTCGTTTTTCCGAACGCCGATGTAAAGGTGTACCTGGATGCCGCGCCTGAGGAGCGCGCCCGCCGCCGGGCCAGCGATCCGGCGCACACCGGCGGTCCAGCCGCAGTAGCCGACGTGAAGACGCTTCTCGCCGAGCGGGACCGAATGGATTCGACGCGCGCCGCGTCGCCGCTCTATGCTGCTGCCGATGCTGTCGTCGTCGATACGACTGGAAAGTCGGTCGATGAAGTCGTACGCGAGGTGATGCGGGTCATTCGTGAGAGCGGCAATTAAGAATTAAGAATTGAGAATTAAGAATTACGAATGCGTGGACGGCGCCGCGACGTCAGGGATCTCCCAAACCTTGATCACCAATTCTTAATTCTTACTTCTTTACTTCTTAATTCTTTGCCGCTGCTCACCCTCAGTCCCTGTCCTTGTAGTCCTCCGACGAAGCCGGGTCCAGCTCCCACCTGTGCTTGTCCCGCTGGCTCACCTTGTCGCTGGCCTTCAGTTCCTCGTTGTCCTCATATTCGACGCCGAGTGCCTTGCCGATGTCATCGACGATGTCCTGATCCGGCGTCGGATTGTCGCCGCCGGGGGCCTCTTCGCCGGTGAAATACGCGTCCTCGACATCGACGTCGACGTCGCCGCCCGCAATCTCCGGCGTCATGCTCCGGTGCTCGCGGCGGTCCTGGTCGAGCTCCGCGCGACCGCTGCGTGCGGCCGAGCCTTTCCGGTCCATGTTCAACGACGATGGCGGGGTAGCCAGGACGGTATCGTCGTCCAGGATCCGGCGCGCCCGGTCCAGTCGCGGAACCTTCCCGGGCATCGTCGATGGGGGGGCTTTCCGCGACGCAGATCGCCTGGGCTTGCCGGGCTTCCGCTTCGGCGCCGCGCGCCTGGCGACAGCCTTTCGAGCGCTTTTGCTCTTGCGTGCCGTCGTACGTTTCGCCGTGCGAGCCTTCGCAGCCGTTTTCCTTCTCGTCGGGCGCCGGGACCTTACTGTACGGCTGGCCTTCGGTTTGGCCATCGTTTCGTGTCCTTTCGAACCTTGACAGTTGAGCGATAAGTGTCGTACGCTCTGATGCTTATCGCAATTTCCAATCACCTCGCGGGGAGCCGGCGCCCGCCACAAATGCAGCGGCAATCGACCGAACCTTTCGACAAGGCTCCGGGGCGTCCCGAGCGCACGTCGAAGGACGACAGGAGGACGCGCAAGGCATGGCGAACGTAGAAGACGAGAACACTCCCGGTGCGGGGGGCGGCGCAGGCGTCGCGACCAGCGAACGCACGGAGCGCAGCGACCGCACGGACCGCAGCACGTTGAAAGCACGGCCGCGGGAAGACGACGAGCAAATGGATCCGGCCGAGTACGCTCGGCTGCTCGATTCCTACGATAACAGCTTCCGCAACATCGCGGAAGGCGAAGTCGTCAAGGGAACGGTTCTCAAGGTGACCCCTTCCGAAGTGATCGTGGACGTCGGGTACAAGTCCGAGGGCATCATCGCCGTCGACGAGTTCCTCGACGAGACCGGCGAAGTGACGGTCCAGCCCGGCGACATCGTCGACGTGCTGCTCGAGCGTACCGAAGACCGCGACGGCTACGTCGTCCTCTCGCGTGAAAAAGCCGAGAAGATGAAGATCTGGGACGAGGTCGAGAAGGCCTACGCCGAGCGGAAGGTCGTCATCGGCCGGGTCATCGAGCGGATCAAGGGCGGGCTCGCGGTGGACATCGGCGTCCGCGCGTTCCTGCCCGGATCGCAGATCGACGTCCGTCCCGTCAGGAACCTCGATGCGCTGCGCGGGCAGGAGCTGCGCATGCGCGTCATCAAGGTCAACAAGAAGCGCGGCAACATCGTCCTGTCGCGCAAGGCGCTGCTCGAGGAAGAGAACGCCGAGAAGAAGAAGCACACGCTGGAGACGCTGGCCGAAGGCAAGGTGCTCAAGGGCGTCGTCAAGAACATCACCGACTACGGCGCCTTCATCGACCTGGGCGGCATCGACGGCCTGCTGCACATCACCGACATGTCATGGGGCCGCGTCGGTCATCCGTCCGAGCTCTTCAAGGTGAACGACGAGATCGACGTCATCGTGCTCAAGTACGATCCGGCGACCGAGCGCGTCTCGCTCGGCCACAAGCAGCTGATCACCGACCCCTGGGCGAACGTGATGGAGCGCTATCCGGTCGGCGCGCGCATGAGCGGCAAGGTCGTCAGCCTCACCGATTACGGCGCGTTCGTCGAGCTGGAAGCCGGCGTCGAAGGGCTGATCCACGTCAGCGAGATGTCGTGGAGCAAGCGCGTGAAGCACCCGTCGAAGATCCTCAACGTCGGCGACACCGTCGACGCGATGGTCCTCGGCGTCGATCCGACGGCGCGGCGGATCTCGCTCGGCCTGAAGCAGGTCGAGAGCAATCCCTGGCACGACCTCGCCGACAAGTACCCGGTCGGGTCGAAGATTCAGGGCAAGGTCCGCAACCTCACCGAGTTCGGCGCCTTCGTCGAAGTCGAGGACGAGATCGACGGTCTGATCCACATCTCCGACATGTCGTGGAGCAAGCGGATCAAGCATCCATCGGAAGTGCTGAAGAAGGGCGACGTGGTCGAGGCGATGGTGCTCAACATCGACGCCGAGAACCAGCGGCTGTCGCTCGGCCTGAAGCAGCTCGCGACCGACATCTGGGACGACTTCTTCTCCCGCCATCACGTCGGCGACACGATCGAGGGCAAGGTCGTGCGGATGACGAACTTCGGCGCGTTCGTCGAGCTGGACGAAGGGATCGAAGGGCTGATCCACGTCTCGGAGTTCGACGACTCGCACCACGCGGGCAAGGACGAGAAGATCACGCTGACGGTGGGCGAGACCTACCCGATGAAGATCATCAAGCTCGCGCCCTCGGAGCGCAAAATCGGCCTCTCGATTCGCGCGCTGAAGAACGACGAGTTCCGCGCCGACTGGGAAAGCTACCAGGAGAGCGCGGGCGACGGCACGGCGACGCTCGGGGATCACTTTCGGAACCGGTAGGGGAACGGGGCTGGGGGCTGGGGCTAGCTGCCCTGAGTGTGGCTAGCCCCGAGCCCCAAGAGAAAGGCACCATGACCAACGGCAGCATGACCAAGGCGGAGCTCGTCGAGGAAGTCTCGCGCGTGTCCGATCTGACGAAGAAGCACTCCGAGGTGATCGTCGATACCGTGTTCCGCAGCATCATCGAGGCGCTGCATCGCGGCGAGAAGATTGAGCTGCGGGGCTTCGGCAGCTTCCGCCTGCGGAAGCGCGAGCCGCGGAAGGGACGCAATCCGAAGACGGGCGACAAGGTGGACGTGCCGCCGAAGAAAGTGCCGTACTTCAAGCCGGGGAAGGAACTCAAGGAACTGATCAACAAGGAGCCGGCGCCACCGGTCAATCCGTCGGCGACTGGATCGGTTCCGCCCGACGCGCTTGCTGTGTAGTGACACGAGGGGACTGGGGGACCAAGGGACTCGGCCCCCAGTCCCCTAGTCCCCTCATGGAACGCCTCTGGGCCCCCTGGAGACTCGCCTACGTGACCGCCGCGAGCGGCGAGCCGACCGACTGCATCTTCTGTAGCATCTTCGACCCCGCTCGCGGCGACCTGATCGTCGCCCGTGGCCGGCTGTCGTTCGTCATCCTGAATCTCTACCCGTACAACAACGGCCACCTGATGGTCGTGCCCAACCGCCACGTGCCGAATCTGGCGTCGATGCGCGGGGACGAGCTCGCCGAGCTGATGCAGCTGACGCGGCGCTCCGAGATGGTCCTCAACGAGGCGTACAAGCCGCAGGGGATCAACGTCGGCATCAACCTCGGCCGCCCCGCCGGCGCCGGCGTCGCCGATCATCTGCACGTCCACCTCGTGCCGCGCTGGAACGGCGACACCAACTTCATGACTGTCGTCGGCAACGTGCGCGTCGTGCCGGAGCCGCTCGACGCGACGAAGGCGAAGCTCGCTCCGATCTTCGAGCGTCTCGCGAACTCGGGCGAGTGAGCACTCGCGGAGAGGGAAAGCAACCGCAGAGACCACAGAGTTCGCAGAGCTTCCTTTTACTCTGAGGGATTCACGAGTGATCTGTTCATTTGCAAACCGCGGCGCACGAGCAGGCACCATAATTTCTGCTCTCCGCGTACTCTGCGCTCTCTGCGGTTGCTGTTCACCTCCCGAACGAGGTCTCCGGTATCCTATCGACGATGATCCTCGAGCTCACGCCTGAACAGGAAGCCTTCCACGAGCAGATCGAGACGTTCGCGCGCGATGTGGTCGCGCTGCGTGCGGCCGGAATCGACAAGTCCGGCGAGTTTCCCACCGACGTGATGCACGCAGCGGCGCAGTACGGGCTGCTCGGCGTCACGATTCCGAGGCAGTGGGGCGGCGCGGGACGCGACTACGTCAGCTACGCGCTGGCGATCGAGACGATCGCGCGTGCCAGCGCCACGGTGGCCGTGTCGCTGTCGGTCACCAACTCGCTGGTCGCGGACGTGATCGCGCATGCGGGGCGCGATCAGCAGCGCGAAAAGTGGCTGCGCCCGCTCGCGGCCGGCGACGCGATTGGCGCGTTTGCGCTCTCGGAGCCCGACGCCGGCACCGACGCGGCGAACCAGAAGACGAAGGCGGTCCGAACGTCAGACGGCTACCACCTCACCGGCCGGAAGGTGTGGGTGGCCAATGCCGAAGAGGCCAAGGTCGTGATCGTGTTCGCGTGCACGCGGCCGGGGCTGCGCGGGCAGGGCGTCACGGCGTTCCTCGTCCCGATGGATACGCCGGGCATCCGGCGCACGGCACGCGCCGATTCGCTCGGCGTGCGCGGCCTCGGTTGCATGGACCTCGACCTCGACATCGCCGTCGGCGACGATCAGGTCCTCGGCCACGTCGATCAGGGCTTCCGGCTCGCGATGTGGGCGCTGCAGGGTGGCCGCGTCGCGATTGCGGCGCAGGCGCTCGGCATCGGGCAGGCCGCGCTCGATGAGGCGATCACATACGCGAAGCAGCGTGAGCAGTTCGGCCAGCCGATTGCGAACTACCAGGCGATTCAATGGATGCTGGCCGACATGGCCACCGAGCTCGCGGCCGCGCGCATGCTCACTCTGAAGGCCGCCGCGGCGAAGGACACGCAGGAGAAGAGCGCGCTCGAGTCGTCGATGGCCAAGCTCGCGGCCTCCGAGGCCGCGCACAAGGCCGCCGACAAGGCGATGCAGATCCTCGCGTCGGCCGGGTATCGCCGCGGATCGGTGGTCGAACGCCTCTTTCGCGACGTCCGCGCGACGGAAATTTATCAGGGGACATCGGAGGCGCAACGGATGATAATCGCCGCCAACGTCCTGGCGAATGCGTAGCGCGGACGGGCGGGATGGGCAGGACGGGCAGGAAGGCGGCGCTCGTGCAGCACGACTTGTCTGCGAAGACCGGCTGTCGAGTGAGCGAAGGCCGAAGGCTTTTAGCGAGCGAGGAGGCGCGATGGTTCGAAAACTGAATCGACGCGAGTTCGTCCAGGCCACGACGGCGGCTGCGGCCGCGGCATCCACGCCATTGTTCGCTCAGGCCCCCACGATGATGACGCCGAAGAGCGTCAAGCCCTGCGTGGTCGCGTCGGGCAACGGCAACCGATCGAAGGACGACCACGGCGTGACCTGCGTCGCCAAGGCTTTCAAGATGATGACGGAGGGCGGCGACGTCCTCGACGCGCTGGTGGCCGGCGTCGCGATCGTCGAGCTCGACCCGAATCAGACGGGCGTCGGCTGGAGCGGACTGCCGAACGCCGACGGCGTCGTCCAGCTCGACGCGTCGTGCATGCACGGGCCGAAGAAGCGCGCCGGCGCCGTGGCGGCGATCGAGGGCGTGCGGACGCCGGCGCGCGTCGCGCAGCTCGTCGCCGATGAGACCGATCACCATCTGCTCGTCGGCAAGGGCGCGCAGGACTTCGCCCGCGCGATGGGCTTCAAGATCGAGGAAGGCCTGATCAACGAGAACGCGCGCAAGCAGTGGCTGGAGTGGAAGCGCCGCACCGATCCGCTGCACTATCTGTCGCCGAAGGAGCGTGCCCGGGCGTGGTACGACGCCGGCATTCAGATGGTCCGCGAAGGCCTGATCGACGGCGAGCACTTCTGGGGGACGATCAACTGCGACGGCGTCAACGCCAAAGGCGAGATCTGCGGCGTGACGACGACCAGCGGGCTGGCGTGGAAGATTCCGGGACGCGCCGGCGATTCGCCGATCCTCGGCGCCGGACTCTACGTGGACGGCGACGTCGGCGCCGCCGGTTCGACCGGCCGCGGCGAAGCGAATCTCTACAACCTCTCGTCGTTCCTGATCGTCGAGGAGATGCGCCGCGGCGCGCACCCGAGGGATGCGGCGATGACGGCGCTCAAACGCGTCGCCAGGAACACCGTCGAGAAACGGCTGCTCAACGCGAAGGGCCAGCCGAACTTCGGGTTGAATTTTTACGTGTTGAACGCCAAAGGTGAATACGCCGGCGTCGCGATGTACGAGGGCACCTACGCGGTGTGCACGGAGAAGGGACCGGAGACGCTGAAGACCGACGCGCTCTTCGAAGGCAAGCCCACGGACTGAGTCGCGCAGGTCAGGTGAGACAGATCGGTTGGATCGGTTGCGGTTTCTCGATCGCGATAGTCTTGGCAAAGCCGGACGTGATCTCGGCATGCAGCGCGAACGCGTCAGCCGAGCGGCAGGAGGACGGATGGGTCGCAAAATGAATCGCCGTGAATTCGTGCAGGCGACCAGCGCTGCCGCGGCGGTCGCCGCGGCGGCCGTGCCGAAAACGCTGTTCGGCCAGGCGCCCGCCGTGGCGACCCGGAGCGTCAAGCCGGTGGTCGTGGCGTCGAGCAACGGCCACAAGTTCAAGAACGGCGGCACGCAGACCTGTGTCGAGAAGGCGTTTCAGATGATCACCGGCGGCTCCGACGTCCTCGCCGCGTTGATCGCCGGCGTCAACATCGTCGAGCTCGATCCGCTCGACGACAGCGTCGGCTACGGCGGGCTGCCGAACGCCGACGGCGTCGTACAGCTCGACTCGTGCTGCATGCATGGCCCGAAGAAGCGGGCCGGCGGCGTCGCCGAGATCGAGGGCGTGCGCACGCCGTCGAAGGTCGCGCAGCTGGTGATGGACGAGACCGACCATCATCTCCTCGTCGGCAAGGGCGCGCAGGATTTCGCGCGCGGCATGGGGTTCACGATCGAAGACGACCTGAACACCGAGAACTCGCGCAAGAAGTGGCTCGAGTGGAAGCGCCGCACCGATCCGCTGCACTACCTCTCGCCGAAGGACCGCCAGGCGGCGTACCACCAGGTGGCGATGGACATGATTGCCGAGGGGTGGATCGATCCCGATCACTACTACGGCACGATCAACTGCGACGGCATCAACGCGAAGGGCGAGATCTGCGGGGTGACGACGACGAGCGGGCTGTCGTGGAAGATCCCGGGCCGCGCCGGCGACTCGCCGATCCTCGGCGCCGGGCTCTACGTCGACGGCGATGTCGGCGCCGCGGGATCGACCGGCCGCGGCGAGGCGAACCTCTACAATCTGTCGTCGTTCATGATCGTCGAGGAGATGCGCCGCGGCGCGCATCCCAAGGACGCCGCCATCACCGTCCTCAAGCGGGTCGCGAAGAACACCATCGAGAAGCGGTTGCTGAACTCGCGCAACCAGCCGAACTTCGGGCTGAACTTCTACGTGCTGAACGCGAAGGGGGAGTACGCCGGCGTCGCGATGTACGAGTCGACGTACGCGGTCTGCACGGAGAACGGGCCGCAGGTCGTGAAGGCCGACGCGCTCTTCGCCGGCAGCGCCACCGACTGACGCCCAGGGACGCTCGTCGAACTGATACAGGCCGTGTCCACAGCAGGGAGGAGACGAACATGCAGGTCCTGATCGTGAACTTCAACCTGAGGGGCCTCGACGAAGCGCAATATGCGAAGCTCTGCGACGAGGCCGCGCCGGCATTCGCAGCGGTGCCCGGGTTGATCAGCAAGGTCTGGCTCAAGAATTCAGACACCGGGACCTACGGCGGGGTTTACATCTTCGAGGATCGCAACGCGTTGAACCGGTATCAGGAAAGTGATCTGTTCCACGCGCTCGCGGTGAACAAGAGCCTGATCAACGTCACGGCCGAGGATTTCGAGGTGTTCGAGGCCCCGACGCGGGTGACCAACGGCATGCTGACGACCGTCGCGTCGTCGTGAGCTGCCGCCGTTTTTTCACACGCTGACCACATTTCTGCGACAGCCGGCCGGTCTGAACTCTCATGACGGCATGAGTACGATGCCAGCGCCGTCAGGGAGAATTTGCATGCAGACCCGATCGGCCACCGCACTGATCCTCGTGTTCGCGCTCGCCGCGCTGGCGGCGGCGTGCGGAAACTCATCCACGGCTGCCAGCTCCATCACGGCGATCACCGTAACCGGCGCGACCCCCACGGTCGGCGCCACGTCCCAGTTCACCGCCACGGCGACCATGTCGACCGGCAGCACGCAGGATGTCACCAGCCTCGCGTCGTGGACGTCGTCCAACACCGCTGCCGCGGCAGTCTCCAGTACCGGCGTCGTCACCGGTGTCGGCTCCGGTACGACCGTGATCACCGCCACATACTCGAGCGTTGTCGGCACCGACGCGATCACGGTCCCGTAGCTCCCCGAATCGACGTCGGTCATTTCCCGATCGGATGATCGGCGTCGACCTCACGCAGTACAGCTCGCGCAACTGACGAGGTAGTGGCGCCCTGAGGCGTTATCCCGATTGTCTTTCGCAGGATTCGTCGTCGATAATCCCGCACTTCTGCCGCGGCCCCCCAGGCGCCCGGAAGGAGGGTGCACGACGATGAATCGACCGATCGGGTTGTTGCTCGCGCTGTTTCTGACCACGCTCTCGGCGAACGTCCTCACGCAGTCGGCCATCGGCCGTGAAGTAGCGGTGCCGGCGCACCTCGTCGACGGCCAGGAGTTTTCGATGCCGATCGATGCGCTGATTGCGCACGGTCGATTGTTGTTCACGGCCGTCTGGACCAACCAGGAAGGCGGCGGACGGCCGGCGACCAAGGGTACCGGGGCGCCGCTTTCCGATCCGGGCAGCCCGCTCGAGTTCCCCCGCGGCTTCAACCGGATCTCGGGGCCCGACTCGAATTCGTGCGCCGGATGCCACAACGCGCCGTTCGGCATTCCCGGTGGCGGCGGTGACATCGTGACGAACGTTTTCGTGCTCGGGCAGCGGTTCGATTACGCGACCTTCGACGAATTCGACATGCTGCCGACGCGCGGCGCGATGAACGAGACCGGGCAGCCCGTGACGCTGCAGACGATCTCGAACTCGCGCAACACGCTCGGCATGTTCGGCTCGGGCTTCATCGAGATGCTCGCCCGCCAGATCACCGCGGATCTGCAGGCGACGCGCGACGCTCTCGGGCCGGGGCAGTCCGCTGCGCTGCGATCGAAAGGCATCTCGTTCGGCACGCTCGCCCGCGATCCGCAGGGCCGCTGGATCGCGTCGGGCGTGCAGGGACTCTCACCGAAGAGCCTCGTCGCCGATGGCTCGGCGACCGCGCCCAGCCTCGTCCTCCGTCCGTTTCACCAGGCCGGCGCGGTCGTGTCGCTGCGCGAGTTCAGCAACAACGCGTTCAACCATCATCATGGCATTCAGTCGACGGAACGCTTCGGCGACAACACCGATCCCGACGGTGACGGGTTCATGAACGAGATGACGCGCGCCGACGTGACCGCCGTGTCGCTGTTTCAGGCGACGATGGCCGTGCCGGGACGCGTGATTCCGCGTGACCGCGAGATCGAGGACGCCATCTGGACCGGCGAGCGGGCGTTCAATGCGATCGGCTGCGCAACCTGCCACGTTCCCGCACTGCCGCTGACCAACGGCGGCTGGATCTACTCGGAGCCGAACCCGTTCAACCCGCCGGGGAACGTGTCGTCGGGACGCGCGGTGCGCGTCGACCTGACCGATCGCCGTCTCCCCGAGCCGCGCCTGCAGCCGGTGAACGGCATCGTGATGGTGCCGGCCTACACGGACTTGAAGCTGCATGACATCACCAGCGGACCGAACGATCCCAATCGCGAGGCGCTCGACATGCAGTTCGCGCCGGGCAGCGCGGGATTTGCGGCCGGCAACGGCCGGTTCGTCACGCGTAAGCTGTGGGGAACCGCGAACGAGCCGCCGTTCTTCCACCACGGCATGTTCACCACCCTGCGCGAGGCCGTGCTGGCGCATGCCGGTGAGGCCGCGGCGGCGACCGCCGCGTTCCACAAGCTGTCGGCGCACGAGCAGGACTGCGTGATCGAGTTCCTGAAGTCGCTGCAGGTGCTGCCGCCGGGGACCAGGCACCTCGTCGTCGACGAACGGGGTAATCCGCGGCACTGGCCGCCCCGCGGCCGCGAGACAGACGACTGAGATTTCCACAAGGGGTCGGCAATCGTTTTTGAAAACAAAACGATTCCCGACCCCCTGCTGTGAATCCAGCGGACGGGAGGCGTCATGACGACACGGGCCCGCGCCGCCACGGCCGGTCCGAAGGCGAGTCGGCCGTGGTTTCCGCGCGACTACGGCGTCTCCACCGCTACGAAGGGACTGCTGCCGTGGTCGCACGTCGTCGAGCGCATGACCAAGGCGCTGCATTACTGGATCGCCACGACGTGCCCGGACGGCACGCCGCACGCGACGCCGGTGGACGGCCTGTGGCTCGACGATCGCCTGTACTTCGGCGGCAGTCCGCGAACGCGCCGTCAGCGGAATCTCGCCGCGAACCCGTCAGTCTGCGTCCACCTCGAGAGCGCCTCGGACGTCGTCATCCTGCGCGGGGACGCACGTCCGGAGCGGCCGGATGCTGCGCTCGCAAAGCGCCTGGCCGAGAGTTCCGTGCGCAAATACGGATACGGCCAGACGCCCGAGCAGTACGAGAAGACCGACGTGCACGTGTTTCGCCCTCGCGTCGCGTTCGCCTGGACCGACCTGCCCAAGAACGCCACGCGCTGGGAGTTCCCGTAAGGGATTTCCCCAGGAGGGTCTACCGCACGAGGCCCTTCGACTTGAACTCGCCGACGGCATGCTTCGCCGACTCGCCCTTGGGAATTGTGAGCGACTTCCAGGCGGGTCCGGCGGAGTGCCTTGCCAGGTACACGATCTGGCCGACGTGGTACGCGGTGTGGGTGATCGACCGGTTCAGTGCTTCGACGACCAGGAAGGCTTCGCCGCGGATGTGGATCGTCCGGGTGAGATCGTCCGGCGTCAGCGCGTCGACCGCGCCGAGTGCGGTCGACCATCCGTCGTCCCACCATTGCACGACCTGCGCGCGTGACGCATGCTCAGGCATCTGGAATTCACCATCGCGGTTCCGGTCCGGCTTCTCGCCATCGGTCGTGAGGAAGTCGCGAAACCGCGATCGCAGGTTGCCGCTCACGTGCTTCACGACCACGGCGATGCTGTTGGAGTTCGCGTCGAGCTCCGCGTGCAGCGCTTCGTCGGGCGTTTGTGCCAGCGCCTTCTCGCCAAGCGCCTTGTAGTTGCGGAACGTTCGAGCGATGTCGCGCAGATATGCGGCAGCGGCGTCCTGACTCATTGGCCTCTCCTGCGCTACCCGAGGAGCTGCTTGGCGATCGTCTGCAGCTGAAGGTTGGACGTCCCCTCGTAGATTTGCCCGATCTTGGCGTCGCGGAACAACTTCTCGACCGGATACTCCTTGACGAAGCCGTTGCCGCCGAACAGGTTCACCGCCAGCGACGCGGCCCGCTCGGCGACCTCCGACGAGAAGATCTTGCACATCGCGGCTTCGGTGAGAAACGGCTGCCGCGCGTCGCGGAGGCGCGCGGCGTTGTAGACGAGCAGCCGCGCCGCCTCGAGCTCGGTCGCGGCGCGCGCGATCTGGTGCTGCACTGCCTGAAACTCGGCGATCGCCTTGCCGAACTGCTTGCGATCGCGCGTGTAGGCGATCGTGTGATCGACCGCGGCCTGCGCCAGGCCGATCATCTGCGCGCCGATCCCGATCCGACCTTCGTTGAGCGTTTCGATCGCGACCTTGTAGCCCTTGCCGACGTCGCCGAGCACGTTGGCGCGCGGCACGCGGCACTCCTCGAGCAGCAACTCGCACGTGCTGCTCGCACGGATGCCGAGCTTGTCTTCCTTCTTGCCGACGGTGAACCCCGGAGTGCCGCGCTCGACGAGAAATGCGGTGATGCCGCGATATCCCGCCTCCGGGTTGACGTTCGCGAACACGATGAAGAGCCCTGCCTCGTTGCCGTTGGTGATCCACAGCTTGCGTCCGGTGATCACCCAGTCGCCGTCGCGGTCCACGGCGCGCGTCGCCATCGCGAACGCATCGCTGCCGGATCCGGCTTCGGACAGCGCGTAGGCGCCGATCGTGCTGGCCGCCATCTTCGGCAGATAGCGACGTTTCACCTCGTCGCTGCCCCAGCGGAGGAGCGCGTTGATCACGAGCGTGTTCTGAACGTCGACGAGCACGCCGATCGACGGGTCGACGCGCGACAGCGCCTCTACGGCGAGCACCGAGTGAAAGAAGGTCGCGCCGCCGCCGCCATAGGTGTCGGGAATCTCGATCCCCATCACGCCGAGATCGAACAGTTTCTCGATTAGCGCGGCCGGGATCTTCGCGTGCTCGTCCATTTCCCGGACGAGGGGGCGGATCTCGCGGTCGGCGAATTCGTACACGCTGTCCCGGAACAATCGTTCGTCTTCGGACAGTGCGGTCAGCGGCTGCGCCGCGGTTTCTGTGTGTGGCGTCGTCACGTCTCTCTCTCCGGAAGCCGATGTTACCATTGCGATTGGCCCTGTAGGTCCGGCTATGCTTCTATCCGATCGACGTAGCGCGAAGGCTTCAGCCGAGCGTTCGGCGCGTGGCGTCGCTGTTCGCTCGGCTAAAGCCTTCGCGCCACGACCGTTGCTCGTCGGCGTCGCGCTGGCCATCGTCGGCGTCATGGGGCGAGCGCAACAGCCGGCACCGACACAACAGCCGCCGATCTTCCGCGGCGGCACGACGCTGGTGCAGGTCGACGCGATCGTGACCGACGACAGCGGCCGGCCGGTGATCGATCTCGCGGCTGCCGACTTCGACGTGCTCGACGATGGACGCGCGGTGCCCATCCAGCGCGTGCGCTTTCTCGGCGCCGCGGCCTACGACGGCGACACGACGCTCGCGCCGATCCGGACCCACGAGGACGAAGAGCGCGAAGCCTCGCGGGACGACGTCCGCGTCTACGCGATCTTCCTCGACGACTACCACGTGCAGCGGCTGAGCGAGCTTCGCGTCGTCGATCCGTTGATCGCGTTCGTGCAGCAGCTCCCGCCGACCGATCTCGTCGCCATCTACTATCCACTCGATTCGATGACTGACGTCGCGTTCTCGCGCAACCGCGAGCCGGCGCTCAGGGCGATCCGGGCGTTCCGGGGACGCCGCGGCGATTACCAGCCGACGCGCCCGGTCGAAGAAGAGCACCTGCGCCACCCGCGTGACATCGAGCGCATTCGCCGCGAGATCACGATGACGGCCCTCGAAGGCCTGGCGACGCATCTCGGCGGAATCAAGCAGGGACGCAAGACCGTGGTGTTCGTCAGCGAGGGCTTCACCGAGCCGATCGACGAGCTGCGCGATGTCTATCAGGCGGCGAACCGCGCCAACGTCGCGATCTATCCGGTCGATCCGCAGGGCATGACGACCGGCCCGCGGCGCACCACGACGCCAGGGCAGATGATGAATTTCGCCATCGGCGATCGCGACATGCTGGAGGCGCTGGCCGGCGAGACCGGCGGCCGGCCGATCGTCGAGCGAAACGACATCCGCGGCGAGCTCCAGCGCATCGTCCGCGATGCCAGCGCGTATTACCTCATCGCCTACGAATCGCCGCATCCCGACGACGGAAGATTCCATCGCGTCACGGTGAGAGTCAAGCGGCCGAAGACGACGGTGTTCTCGCGCACCGGCTACTGGAGTGTGAAGCGTGGCCAGAACACCGATACGCCCGCATCGCTCGCGCCGGACGTGTCGGCCGGCGTCCAGGATGCCGTGAAGCGGCTCGCCGATTCACTACGGCCGAACGCCGAGGAGCCGGCCGAATCGCCCCGCCGGATTCTGATGCCGCACCCCGTGTCGGCCCCCACGCCGCCGCCGCTCCTCGCGGAGCCGACGGTCGCGTTGGTGCATGGTCGCGTCGCCAGCGATCCTGTGCCGCGACGCGAGTTCCACCGCACGGACACGATCCTGATCCGCGCCGCCACGGCGGGCGAGCCGGTCGTCTCGGCCCGGCTGCTCAATCACCTCGGGCAGCCGCTGACGTCACTTCCGATTGCGCAGACCCCCGAAGGCCCTGCGATCACACTGCCTCTGGGAAGCCTCGGTGCTGCCGACTACGTCGTTGAGATGACGGCGCGCGGAAAAGATCAGATGGCACAGCAGTTTGTCGCGTTCCGCCTCGCCGCGCGCTAACATTAGCCATGGCCAGCCGGATGCGCACGCTCCTCTCCGCTTCGGTCGCGCTGCTGCTCGTGCTTGGCGTGGCAGGGCACGCCCAACAGCCGAGCGGGCAACAGCAACAGCAGCAACAACAACCACCGCCGCAGGCCGGGCAGCAGCCAGCAGACCCGAATCAGCCGCCGATCTTCCGCAGCGGCATCAACTACGTCCGCGTCGACGTCATCCTCAGCGACAAGGCGGGCAACCCGATCGGCGACCTGCAACCGTCCGACTTCGAGGTCACCGAGGACGGCAAGTCGCAGAAAATCGAGACCTTCAAGTTCATCAAGCTCGACGGCGGCGTCGCTGCGGCGAGGGATGAACCGGTCCGTGAAATCCGCACCGATTACGACGAGGAGAACGAGGCGGCCCGGGACGACGTGCGGCTGTTCGCCGTGTTCCTCGACGACTACCACGTGCGCCGCAGCTCGAGCATGTCGGTTCGCAAGCAGTTGTCGAGCTTCGTCGAGAACAATCTCGGCCCCTCGGACATGATCGGCGTGATGTACCCGCTCGAATCGACCGCCTCGGTGCGGATGACCCGCAACCATTCGGCGGTGATGCGCGGGCTCGAGCAGTTCACCGGCCGCAAGTTCGAGTACGAACCGAAGAACCAGTACGAGGAAACCTACGCGCACTATCCGACCGAGACCGTCGAGCGAGTCAGGAACCAGGTGTCGCTGTCGGCGATCAAAGGTCTGATCGTCCACATGGGGTCGCTGAAGGAGGGGCGCAAGGCGCTGATCCTGGTCAGCGAGGGCTACACGAACATGATCCCGCCGCAGATGCGCAACGCCGACGCGCAGATGCCGGGACTCGGCAACCCGGCGTACGGCAACGCGAACGCCGGGACGAACGATCCGAACGAAGATCGCGCCTCGTGGCTCGCCGGCCTCGACATGGATTCGGATCTCCGCGACGTCTACGACATGGCGAACAAGAACAACGTCGCGATCTACTCCGTGGATCCGCGCGGCCTGCCGGTCTTCGAGTTCGACATCAACGATGGCGGCGGCATCGGCATCCAGACCGATTCCACCTATCTCCGCTCGACGATGGACACGCTGCGGGTGCTGGCCGAGAACACCGACGGCCGCGCGATCGTCAACCGGAACGACATCGCCGCCGGCATGAAACAGATCACCCGCGATCAGAGCGCGTACTACTTGATCGGCTACAACTCGACGCAGGCGCCGTCCGACGGCAAATTCCACGAGATCAAGGTCCGCGTCAAGCGCCCCGGTGTCCAGGTGCGCGCCCGCAAGGGCTACTGGGCGATGAACGCGGAGCAGACCGCGCGCGCGCTCGCGGCGCCCAAGGCGGCAGTCCCGAAGCCGGTCGAAGCGGCAATCGCGTCGGCGGTGGCGCGTCCGTCGCGGGCGAGCGTCGTGCGCACCTGGATCGGCACGTCGCGCGGCGAGAACGGCAAGACCCGCGTCACGTTCGTGTGGGAGCCGCTGCCGAAATCGCCGGGTGAGCGGTCCGACGGCCGCGAAGAGCCGGCGCGCGTGTCGCTGATGGCGCTCACCAACGAAGGATCGCTCGTGTACCGCGGCCGCGTCCCGGATGTCGCCGTCGCGTCGACCACCCCGGCGGCGTCGGTCGCCGCGGCCAATGCGTCGGGATCCGCGGCCCGCGGCGCGCAGCGCGTTGTGTTCGACGCGGCGCCGGGCAAGGTGCAGCTGCGCCTCTCGGTGGAAGGGTCCTCCTCGCAGGTGCTCGACAGCGAGACGCGGGAGATCACGATTCCGGACCTGACGTCGCCGCGGTCGCTCGGCACGCCGTCGATTCTCCGCGCGCGGACGCTGCCCGAGCTGAACAAGCTGAAGGCCGACCCTGAGGCCATGCCGACCGCTGCGCGTGAATTCAGCCGCACCGATCGCCTCGTCGTCCGCGTGGCCGCCTACGGGCCGGCCGGTACGCCACTGCAAGTGCACATCCTGAACCGCGCCGGCAGCGCGATGAACGAGCTGCAGGCGACGGCCTCGCCAAAGGCTGGCGAGCAGCAGATCGACCTTCCAGTCGCGGCGCTTCCGCCCGGCGAGTACGTCCTCGAGATCAAGACGGGCGATCAGGACGGCGACGCCAAGGAGCTCGTCGGCTTCAGAATCACGGGCTAGCATGCGTGCGGTGATGCTGCTGCTGGTTGCGGCCGCGCCGATGGCGACGGCCGCCATCGGCATCCAGTCCTCGGACAGCAGTCGAGCGACCGTCAGCCGTCCGCCGTCGACAGCACCCGCTTCTGCGCCGCGGCTCGTCACCATCGACGTCGTCGCCACCGACGCGCGCGGCCGCCCGGTCGAGGACTTGAAGCCGTCGGACTTCGAGCTGCGCGAGGACACCGGCGTGCTGCCACTCGAATCGGTGCGCCTCGTCCGGTCGCGGCCCGCCGAGCCGCCTGGCGCGACGCCGGCCAGCGATTCTCCTCCAGCCGCGATTCTGACCGCGGCCGACGAGCGTCTGGCTGCCTCGCGGGACGAGACGCGGCTGTTCGGAATCTTCCTCGACGACTACCACGTCGAGGGCGGCGCCAACGCCGATCGCGTGCGCGCTGCGCTGCTGGACCTCGTCGATCACGAGCTCTCACCGCGGGACCTGCTCGTCGTCGTCCGGCCGCTCGACTCGCTGCTGACGCTTCGCCTGACGCGCGATCGTGCCGCCGCCCGCACGGCGATCGAGAATTTCGCCGGCCGCAAGGGCGATTACGAGCCGCGCAATGCCTACGAGCGCGACTACATCGCCGGAACCCCCGCACGGATCGACGCGGCACGCAATCAGGTGGCGCTCTCCGCGATCAACGCGCTCGCCGTACACCTCGGCAGCCTGGCGGACCGGCGCAAGACGCTGATCGTCGCGACCGAGAGCATCGGCCGCGCCGAGCGCCGCCGCGGCCAGGAGTACCTGCCGACCGTCGACACCATCCTGCGATCGGCGAATCGCGCCAACGTCGCGATCTACCCGTTCGATCCGGCGCCGCGCGACGACGGTGCCGCACCCGATGAAAACCTGCGACGGCTCGCCGACGACACGGACGGGCGGCTGATCTTCGACGCCGCCGCGTTGCGCCGTGCCGCGGGCGAGCCGACGGCGTACTACCTCCTGACATTCCATCCGCCGCACGGCGACGATGGCCTGTTCCGGCAGGTGACCGCGCGCGTGAAGAAGCCTGGTGTCCGCGTCGCGGGCGCGCGCAAGGGGTACTGGACTGCGTCCCCCGACGAGGTGCTGCGGGCCGCGATCCTGGCGCGCCTCGACGAGCCGAAGAAGGTGGTGCCGCCGGAGCCGGCGCCGCACGTGAGCGCGCTCATCCGCCCGTGGTTCGGGATGTCGCGCGGCGCCGACGGCAAGACGCGCGTCACGTTCGTGTGGGAGCCGGCGGTCCGCGTGCCGGGCGATCGCAACCGCCAGCTGGCGTCGCGGCTCGTGCTCACCGCGAAAGCGAGCGATGGGACCGTGCTCTTCGAGGGCCCGGTGCGGCCCACCGGTCCTGCCGCGATGGACGACCCCGCGACGACGCCGTCGCGCGCCACGTTCGACGTCCGCCCTGGACGATTGCGGCTCCGCATGGAGATTCAGGATGTGACGTTGCAGGTGCTCGATCGCGACGTGCGCGACATCTCCGTCCGCGACCTGCGCGGTGACGTCGCGGTCGGCACGCCGGAGGTCCTCCGCGCGCGCAATGCCCGCGAGTTCCGCACGCTCGACGCGGACGCCGCGGTCCCCGTGGCGTCGCGCGAGTTCAGCCGGACTGAACGCCTGCTGATCCGGTTTCGCGCGTATGGATCGGCAGACGCGCCGCCGGCCGTCTCGGCGAAGCTCCTGGGTCGGACCGGGCAGACGATCCGCGATCTCGCAGTCACCTCGTCGTCCACGGAGGGCGACCTCGAGATCGATCTCCCGCTCGCCAGCTTTGCGACTGGTGACTACGCGGTCGAGGTCACTGCGAAGAGCGGCGCGCGCGACGCCAGCGACCGCATCACGTTCCGGGTCACCTCCTAGGTCAGGTAGGTCGGGTAGGTCGGGTAGGTCAGGCAAGTCTGGCAGGTCTGGCAGGTCTGGCAGGTCGGGCAGGTCTGGCAGGTCGGGCAGGTCGGACCAATCACAATACTCTTCACAATTGATTCACAAACCGTTGCGAGACTGGCCTCAGGTCGGGCGGGTTTGGCACGTCGGGCACGTCTGGCAGGTCGAATAACGGCGGGTTCGAGCCGCATCGCGCGTCCGACCGGCCTGACCTGCATGACCCGCCCGCCCAATTGAGGAGGACGTCATGAGGAACCGATTGGGCTTTACAGCGTTGTTGGCGGTACTACTGCTGCTTGCGGCCGTTGGCGCAGGCGTCTACGGCTACAACATCGGCGTGGCGCACGGCATCGCGCAGAGTGCGGCGCTTGCAGAGAGGGGCGCCGCTGCGCCTGGCGCCGCCGCGCCGGTCGTGTTCTACCCGCGGCCGTGGGGATTCGGCTTCGGGTTCTTTCCGTTCGCGCCGTTGTTCTTCATCCTGTTCTGGATTCTGATCTTCCGCGCGCTGTTCTGGCGCGGGCCGCGGTGGGGACGCGGCTACGGTTACGCGTGCGCGCCCGGCGGCGTGCCGCCGGCGTTCGACGAATGGCATCGGCGCGCGCACGCTCAGCCGGCGCCTGAGCAGACGGCGCCGCCTCCGCACAGTGTGTAAGAGTGTAGGCCCATGGGTTGGGCGGGGACGGACCGATGAGGCCCACCCAACCTACCCCATGGGTCCATCGGTCCCACACACGCACTCATGGCAGAGAAGACCATCCTCGTCGTGGACGATGAGCCGCGGATCGCGGAGATCGCGCGCGACTATCTCGAGCGGGCCGGGTTTCGCGTCATGGTCGCCGGCACCGGTCCCGACGCGCTCGCCGCCGCGCGGAGTCGCAGTCCCGATCTG
This sequence comes from Vicinamibacterales bacterium, assembly GCA_035259385.1. Lineage (GTDB taxonomy): Bacteria > Acidobacteriota > Vicinamibacteria > Vicinamibacterales > CAVVIG01 > QHWK01. The sequence continues at coordinate 19,956 of DATFWL010000124.1, forward strand.
ATCGTCCTCGACCTGGGCCTTCCGCACCTCGACGGCATGGACGTCACGCGGGCGCTGCGCAAGCAGTCGAACGTGCCGATCATCATGCTGACGGCGCGGGTAGACGAGCGCGACAAGCTCGCCGGGCTCGAGATCGGCGCCGACGACTACGTCACCAAGCCGTTCAGTCCCCGTGAGCTGGTTGCGCGCGTCCGCGCGGTGTTCCGGCGGGTCGACGCCGCCAGCGACCCGGGCGACGTAATCCGGGCAGGGGCGATCACGCTCGATCGGCGCACGCTGCGGGTAACGGTCGGGACGCGCGCGATCGACGTGACGCCAACCGAATTCAACCTGCTGGCAACGCTGGCCCGCCAGCCCGGCCGCGTCTTCACCCGCGCGCAGCTGCTCGACGCAATTCGCGGCGTGGACACCGAGTCGTTCGACCGGGCGATCGACGCGCACGTCAAGAACCTGCGCCGCAAGATCGAAGTCGATCCTCGCCGCCCCCGCTACCTCTTGACCGTGCACGGCATCGGCTACAAGTTCGCCGACTGATGGGGATGCGTCACCGACGGCCGCCGCTCTGGTGGCCCGCGAACGAGCCGTGGCCGATTCAGCGGAGCGGCCAGCCGTGGCGCGCCGGCCGCGTGCGGTTCTTCAGGCGGATCGCGCTGCTCGCGCTCCTGGTGCTGATGAGCGGTGTCGGCGGCGCGATTGCGCTGGTCTGGACCGTCGCATCGCGGTTCGGCATCGTGGCGGCGTCGCCGGCGGGCGCGCTGGTGGTGATCGCCGGTGCGATGCTCGGCGCGCTCGCTACGGCGGCGCTGATCGTCGCGGGTGGCGTGCGCCTGCTGGGCCGGCCGCTCGCCGCGGTCATGGACGCGGCCGCGCGGGTCGCGGACGGAGACTATGGCGTACGGGTCGGCGAGCAGGGCGCGCCGCCGCTCAGAGCGCTCGCGCGCGCCTTCAACACGATGACCGGCCGTCTCGCGGATCACGATCGCCTCCGCCGCGAGCTGATGGCGGACGTCGCGCACGAACTGCGCACGCCGCTGACCGTCGTCCAGGGACGCCTCGAGGGATTGCTCGACGGCGTCTATCCGCGCGACGATCGCCAGCTCGACGAGCTGCTGGAGGAGACGCGGATTCTCTCGCGGCTGATCGACGATCTGCGGACCCTGGCGCTCTCCGAGGCAGGCACGCTCACGCTGCAGAAGGAGCCGGCAGACGTCGGCGCTCTTGCGGCCGATGCCGTGCGCGCCGCCAGTGACGAGGCATCCACGCGCGGCATCGCCATCGCCGTCGATGCGCCAGCGGGGCTGGCGACGCTCGACGTGGATCCGGTCCGCATCCGCGAAGTGATCGGAAATCTGCTGGCGAACGCGATCCGGCACACGCCGGCGGCCGGATCGATCGACGTCCGGGTGAGGCAGCTGCCGGCCGCGGTCGGGATCGAAGTGCGCGATACCGGCGAGGGGATGACCGCCGACGACCTCGCGCATGCGTTCGACCGCTTTCACAAGGGCACCGCGTCGCGTGGATCCGGGCTCGGCCTCACGATCGCGCGCAATCTCGTCGTCGCGCACGGCGGTCAGATCACACTGCGCAGCGAGCCGGGCAGGGGTACCACAGCAACGGTGACGCTGCCCGAGGCAATCAAGAATTAAGAATTAAGAATTAGGAATTCGTACATGTGTTCGACAGTCCTGGGACGCCAGGAATGCAGCTTATTTCCCCAGTGTCTCGAACGCGAGGACGAATTCTTAATTCGTAATTCTTAATTCTTGAATTGCATGTTACGCGTACATGCCGCGCATCCTCGTAACCGTGGCGACGCGGCTGATGGCGACGATGTACGCGGCGGTGCGCATGTCGACGTTGTATTTGAGCGAGGTCTGCAGCACGGCGTGGAACGCCTCGAACATCTTCGCCTCGAGGCGATCGTTCACTTCCCTCTCGGTCCAGAAGTAGCCGTAGCGGTCCTGCACCCACTCGAAGTACGACGTGGTGACGCCGGAGCTGTTCGCCAGGATGTCCGGCACGATGAACACGCCGCGGTCGTGGAGCAGCTTGTTCGCCTCGGGCGTCGTCGGGCCGTTCGCTCCTTCGAGGATCACCTTTGCCCTGATGCCGGCCGCGTTGTCGCTGGTGATCTGGTTCTCGAGCGCCGCAGGAATCAGGATGTCGACGTCGAGCCTGAACAGATCAGCGTTACCGATCGGCTCCGCGCCGGGGAACCCGTCCACCGTTTTCCGCTGCGCCACGTACTCGAGCAGCTTCCCGACGTCGAGGCCCTGGCGGTTGTAGACGCCGCCTTTCCAGTCGGTCACGGCGACGATGCGCGCGCCGGCCTCGCGCGCCAGCAGGTCCGCGGAGACCGAGCCGACGTTTCCGAATCCCTGCACCGCGACCGTCGCGCCCTTGATGTCGAAGCCGACGTGCTTCGCCGATTCGCGTGTCGCGATCATCACGCCCCGGCCCGTCGCCTCGCGCCGCCCGAGCGATCCGCCGAGCTCGACCGGCTTGCCGGTGACGACCGACGTCGTCGTGTGGCCGACGTGCATGGAGTAGGTGTCCATCACCCACGCCATGATCTGATCGTTGGTGTTGACGTCGGGCGCCGGGACGTCCTTCTCGGGGCCGATCGCATCGATGATCTCGGCGACGTAGCGGCGGGTGAGCGCTTCGATCTCGCGCTTCGACATCTTGGTCGGATCGCAGACCACACCGCCTTTGCCGCCGCCGAACGGAATGTGCGCGACCGCACACTTCCACGTCATCCACGCCGCGAGCGCGGTGACTTCGTCGAGCGTCACGCCGGGGTGATAGCGGATGCCGCCCTTCGCCGGACCGAGCGTGATGTTGTACTGGACGCGATAGCCGGTGAAGACCTCGATCTCGCCGTTGTCCATCTGCACCGGGCAGGAGACGATGATTTGCCGTTTGGGACTGGTGAGGATTTTCCAGATCCCGGGCTCGAGGTTGAGGATGTGGGCCGCTTCGTCGAACTCCTGAAGCATCGCGCCGAAGATCGAACTGTTGGTAGCCGCCATGACGCTCATAGTTCACCGTAGTCGAAAAACGGGGCAGCCTAACGTGGCCCGGCTCGCGTAGTCAAGCATCCGCAGCGTCAAGTATCTGAGTTCACTGCGGTTGTCCGGACCGCATGGCGGGTGGCCGCGGGTCCGGCAGGTATAATGCAAATTGTATGAAGACGGTTG
>DATFWL010000125.1:0-3357 GCA_035259385.1 Vicinamibacterales bacterium
CCGTCAGGTGGAGTTGCCGGTTAGGCCGTGCGCCCTCCATTTAGCTCGCGGACTTTCGGCGTGTCTAGCTCTTGATCGCACTGACGCACTCCATGATTAGAATTGGCTCTTCCGTTGAGATCACCATGAGATCCGCGACAGTAGTCACCCGATTCGTTTACGGCGCGGCGTTCCTGTGGACACTCGGCTGGGCCAGACCGGATCATGCGCAATTCGGCGTTGGCGAGAGGGCAAGGACCGATGCGGCGGGCAATGGTATGGCCGTGCCAAGGACCCGGATGTCCTCATGCGCTCTTTTGCTGCGGGCCGCAGTTATGACGCCGTCGGTAGCTGCGTCGTCGATCTTCTGAGCGAGCAGCATTTCGTGTAGCCGTTCACTTTCAATGGCTTTTCTAACGTGGAGCGAATCATTGCGCTCGCTGCGCGCCATGCTTCTGCCGTTATACACAGTTCCGCTTCGCGATACTCCTTCACGGCTTCCTCGCCGGCACTCTTTGGGCGAGAGTGTCGTGCGCAGCCCACGGAGGGGAAACGATTCGAGCATGGGAGTTGCCACGCTGCCCCTTATCGTGAAACTTCGCGAGCCCGCCGCGGTGACAGCCGCTGCACCTGACGAATGACCAAAAGACCCGCGAGAATTCCGACCCGCTGCACCTGTGCCCACCGTCGACGATGAGATAGTCGTAGCGTCTCCGGTTACGCTGCCTTAGCGTCGCAAAACAGTCGTAGCGCCGCAGTCAGGGCAGTCCGCCTTGATCGAGTATTCGCCGATGTGTATCGGTTTCATGGCCGTCTAATGCCCTACCACACCCGTTGGCACCGCCGCCGCGGCGGCAACTCCTTTGCGCCGGCTCGTAGCGCGTCCAGCCTTTGGCACCCTTGTCCTTGGACGTGAGAGTGCAACGCCGCGAGCGACTACTTTGAACTCGTGTCCTGTCGAAGAGGGTTTCGATGTTGCTGATCGCTGTTTCGCGGTTGACCGTGCGGACATTCGGGTTCTTCAGCCTTGGCGAGAAGAAACGATCCTCCGCGGCCCGCAGGACCCAGATCGACTTCACGATTGAGTTCGCTTTGTAGTTCACAACAATGTACTTCTCGCCGTTGATGACCTTCGACTGGTTATGGTCAAGCCCGAGTCCTCGCAGATTCTTGACCTCCCAGTCCTGCCCAAAACGGCAGAGATCGCAATGCCCGTTCCCCTTCGTCAACGACCCGCAGGGCTGAATGATGGCCTTCTCGATCTTCTCGGACAAGTCGCGCGCGATGTTGGCGTTGGTCAAACGGCAGGCGGTATGGAAAGGACGCACACCATGAAGCGGATCCAGTACTTGGTGCGCATCAGTCACGATGCGCAGAATGATTCGGGGGCGTCGGTGCCCGACCTGCCGGGCAATCCTCCACGCCAACGTGCACGGTCCCGCCGGCGGTACCGGCATATCCCACGAATCGCCCAATTCCGACTTTCACGACGCCCCAGCACGGCGCCAAAGCTTCCAGCGTCTATCGACTTGACCGATGACCTCGACACGGTGCAGTAGACCCGGCGTAGAATTGCCGGGCATCGCGTGGGCAGTCGTCTGTTCCCGTCGGCGAACCCTTTGGTGCGCGAGTGACCGGAGGTTGAGATGCGCCGTCGATTTCTCGGCTGGGCGATGAGTGCGGTTCTTGGGGTCGCGGCCGTGGCCGCGCAATCGCCGGCGCCTCGACCGATGCGCAGCGGACCGCGCGCGGCTGCCGCGTGGACGCCGCCGCGCGGCGCCGACGGCCATCCCGATCTTCAGGGCGTCTGGGTGAACAACAGCGCGACGCCGGTCGAGCGTCCAAAAGCGCTTGAAGGTCGCGTGACGCTCACCGACGAGGAAGTCACGGAGTTGCGGCGGCGCGCCGATCGATTGTTCAAGAACACCAACGCCGACTTCGCCGGAGGTGACGCCGTCTTCCTCTCCGCGCTGGCCGACATCGATCACTTCACGAACCCGAACTCGACCGGTACCACCTACGAGATGATCGAGCGCGAGTTCGACAATCGCACGTCGCTCATCATCGATCCGCCGGACGGCCGCATCCCGCCGTTGACCGCGGAGGGACAGCGCAGGCGCGCCGCCGCGGCCGATGCGCGGCGGCGTCCGGCCGAAGGACCCGAAGACTTCACCCACGTCGAGCGGTGCCTGACCTACGGCGTGCCGCGGTTGAGCAGCACCAACACCGGCGCCGGACCGCTCGGCTACTATCAGATCATGCAGACGCCGACGCATCTCGTGCTGTTTCTCGAGGCGATCCACGAGGCACGCGTCGTCCCGCTCGACGGCCGTCAACATCTGCCGCCATCGGTCCGGTCGTGGGCCGGCGACTCGCGCGGCCGCTGGGACGGCGAGACGCTCGTTGTCGACACGACGAATTTCTCGGCACAGAGCGACTTCATGGGTGCGTCCGATCAACTGCACCTCATCGAACGATTCACGCGCGTGGCGGCCGATCGCATCGACTATGCGATGACCGTCGACGATCCGACGATCTGGACCCGATCGTGGACGGCGGTGATCTGGCTGAAGCACACTGACGCGCGGCTCTACGAGTACGCCTGTCACGAGGGAAACGCGGAAATCATCCGCGACATGATGGCGGCAGCGCGGGCGAAAGAACGCTGAGCGCTCGCATCCTCGGCTGAACCCGTCGCGCTACACTACGTAAGACACCGGACACCTTGCTGTTGTGGCACACTACGGCTTGTCGCCGGCACCGTGGAGCCCGACAGCGCCTGGATGCGCCAAATCGGCCGCAAAGTGAGTCGGTGACGGTTTTCTGGCTGGGAAACGCTTCCCAATCCACGATCGCGATCCGCGGTTCACCCTTGTGATCCGCGACAATGGGCGCGCCGTCACGTTCGGCGACGATCGGCCCGTGCGCGCTGCGGCGGATCTGGAGCGAGACATCGCACAGCGAGCCGTTCGCGTTTCGCACCTTGATGATCTCGGTGTGCGTCTCGAATGGCTTGACCTGGCCGTCGAGGACGTAGCCACCGCCTTTCAGCACCAGGCGATAAAGATGTGTGGGACGCCGTACCGATCACACATGATCACGGTGCCCTTCTCAGGCCGCTGCGCCAAAGCCAGCAAGGGCGACGCGACCGTGACGATGCCGAGAAGGAACGCGGCCGTTACACGCAAGGACAACGGCGCTCAATGCGAAACGGCGCTCGGCCGGCTGGTCATAGCGATTCTCCTCATTCGTCGAGCGCGAACACGAACAATGAAAGCCCGGACACGATGGACACGTACTGCCGATTGCCCACGCGATAGCTGATCGGACCGCTGTTGATGGCCGCGCCGAGATTCGTCTTCCACAGCAGCGATCCGG
>DATFWL010000126.1:0-3897 GCA_035259385.1 Vicinamibacterales bacterium
GAAAAGTCCAGTATTATCTCTGCCGACGCCGGGCGGGCCTGGCGCCGTAGGGGAAAAGGCCGCACAACCGCGGCCTTTTTTTTTGCCCTTACAACTGTTCAACGACGCTCACGTGCGTCACAGCAAGCAGGAAGAAGAACGATGCGTATCACAGGCAAGGTCAAGTGGTTCAACAACGCCAAGGGCTACGGGTTTATCGAGCGCGACGGAGGCAGTGACGTCTTCGTGCACTACTCGGCCATTCAGGGCGACGGCTTCCGTTCGCTCGAGGAGGGCCAGGCGGTCGAGTTCGAAATCGTTGACGGCCCGAAGGGCCCGCAGGCCGGCAACGTCACCAAGATCTGAAACCTTGTCATGGCTGATGGCTGAGGGCTCCTGGCTCTCGGCCGTCAGCCACTGCGATCACCCTCAGCCCTCAGCCCTAGCGATCAGCCAATAGCCCTTAGCCCTTACTCGTTCACACCCTTCAGCGCCCGGGCGGTAAAGCTCACCTTTCCATCCTTCACGGCGACGCGAAACGCGACTTCCGGTGATCCACCCTGACGCAGCTTCTTGACCTGGCTCTTCACCAGGTCGGCGAACTTGTGAAACGGCGGCGCGTCCTCGCCCACTTCGCGGCGCGCTTCGGCGAGCGACTCGTACAGCTCCGTGAGCTTGTCGATCTCGCGCACCGGATCGCGGAACGACGACACGCGCACGATCCTGTCCCCGGAGCCCTTCTTGTCCGGCTCCTTGGCCGCACGCTGATGCATGAAGGGCCCTGGCCGCCCCTCCTCGCGCGCGCGCTGACCGCGATCCCAGAGATCGATCAAGGCCGCGAAGCGCGACTGCAGCGTGCTGAACCGGAACCGGTCGCCGGTGTTCGGAATGTAGGCGCGGTCGTACTGCTTCACGAGCGACTCGACGCGGGCTCGCGTCTCCCACGGCGGCGTCGGCAGCCGCCCCGAGAAGAACATGTTGTATTCGGCCTCGAGCTGCTTGAGCTCGGCCTCGAGCCGCGTGAGATCCCGATCGATGGAGGGCGGCACCGGTCTTCTATCGCGGGATCAGGAACCACACGAGCGGCAGCCACAGCTCGCGCGCGTATGGGACCGGACGATCGTCGATCAGCACTTCGGTCGCGTCCGAGGGACCGACAATCTGGAAGAGATCGCGGAGCCGCGCCGCGTCGCTGGACCAGAAGCGCGCGCGGTAGCGGCGCGCCGGACCGGCGCCGATCTCGCGGAATTCCGCCGCGCCGCGCGCGATCTCGAGCGCCGCGGGAAACTCCGGAATGTCGAGCGGCGGAAACACCAGCGAGATCGAGAACGGACGCGGCTGTTCGCCGAACAGCGCTTCGTGCAGGTCCGGATCCAGGGCGGCGAGCTCCTCGTCGGTCGGCTGCTCGGGCAGCTCGGCGTACGGCCAGAACCGCTCCAGCGGTCGGTATTTCGGCGGATCCGATGTCATGGCGCGTTGACATAGTATTGCAGAATTCCCTCACGCGGGGGACTCGAGGACCCACAAGGACGTGTCGAACTTCAGAGTGATTCCGTCCATCGACGAGTTGCGGCAGCGGCCCGCGGTGCGCGCGCTCGAAGCGGAGTTCGGCGCCGAGGCGACCGTGAACGCGCTCCGCGCCGCAACGTCCGATCTGCGCGCAGCCATCGCCGCCGGCGACGATCCGGTATCGGACGACCGCGCGAAGGCATCGATCGAATCGACGGCCGGCTCGCATCTGCGCTCGGCATTCGCAACGTCTCTTCAGCCCGTCATCAACGCGACCGGCGTAATCGTTCACACGAACCTCGGTCGCGCGCCGCTGGCCGCGTCGGCGCTCGAACGTGTCGCGCAGGTCGCGCGCGGATACGCGTCGCTCGAGTACGACCTCGGGCGCGGCAGGCGCGGCCGGCGCGACGTCCACGCCGAAGGACTCCTCTGTCGGCTCACCGGTGCCGAGGCGGCCGTCGTCGTCAACAACAATGCAGCGGCAACGATGATCGTGCTCGCCGCGCTGGCCGCGGGCCGCGAGGTGATCGTCTCCCGCGGCGAGCTAGTCGAGATCGGCGGCGGATTCAGGATTCCGGACGTGATGGCTCAGTCGGGCGCGTCACTTCGCGAGGTGGGGACGACCAACAAGACGCGCGCCGCCGACTATGCAGCGGCGATCAATGACAGAACTGCACTCATCCTCCGCGTCCATCCGTCCAATTTCCGCATCGAGGGCTTCACCGAACGACCGCAGCTGACAGATCTCGTCACGCTCGGGAAAACATTCAACATCCCGGTCGCCGAAGATCTCGGCAGCGGCCTGCTGCACCGCGCAGGCCCCAGGAGATCACCAGGCGACCGCCAGGTGACCACCAGGCAGGCTCCAGGTGAGGATCCAATCGCCATCGAGTCGGGACCAGGTGATCACCCGGTGATGTTAGGGGGCGAGCCGGCGGTTCGCGAGGTTGTTGCGGCCGGTGTCGACGTCTGCTGCTTCAGCGGCGACAAGCTGCTCGGCGGACCACAGGCTGGCATCATCGTCGGGAACGCGGCGATGGTCGATCGGATCCGCAAACACCCGCTGATGCGCGCGCTCCGCGTCGACAAGATGACCTACGCCGCGCTCGAGGCGACGCTGATCGAATACGCCGCCGGACGCGCAGGGGCCACCGTGCCGGTGCAGCGCATGCTGACGACGACAGCCGAGGAGATTCGTGGCCGGGCGGATGTAGTCGCCGCGCAGGTTGGCGCGATCCCGGGCTGGCGTACCGGCGTCGTCGAAGGCGCATCAGCGGTCGGCGGCGGCAGCGCACCGGGTGTCGAGTTGCGGACCTGGCTCGTCGTCGTCGAACAGGACGGCGTGTCGCCCGACGCGCTCGAGGAAAAACTTCGCCGGCTGAAGCCGCCGGTGATCGCGCGAATCGAAAACGACCGGGTGGTGCTGGACCTGCGCACCGTCCCGGCGGATCAGGATGCGACGCTCGCCGGCCTGCTGCGCGGCGCGTGACTGCAGCGACCCGGCGAGCAGCTTGCCGATGCCGGCGCCGATCGCCGCCTCCCCGCCCGCTGCATTGCGCAACACCTTGCCCACCGAGGTCCTATAATCCGCGCCATGAGATCGCAACACAAGACACTGGCCGCGGCCGCCGTGCTCGCGTTGACCGCCGCCGCGAGCGCTTCGGGACAGACGCGTCCGACGCCACAGCGTCCCGCGCGTCCGGCGGTGTCGAGTGACGCCGCCGAAGGCCGGCGCGTCTTCGACGCGCAGTGCGCCTGGTGCCACGGCAACGAAGGCGACGGCGGCATGGGACCGAATCTCCACGGCAAGCTGCACCATGCGGCGTCGCTCGCGTCCATCGTCGACATCATCACGAACGGCATTCCCGGCACCGACATGCCGGGCTTCCGCAGCCCGCTCACCGAGCGGAACATCCGGCAGTCCGCCGCCTACGTCCAGTCACTCTCCCGGACATCGGCACCGCCGGCGGCCGGCAACGCGCAGCGCGGTGCGGCGCTCTACGGATCGACCGGCTGCGCCGCCTGCCACGTCGTCGCGGGTCAGGGCGGCATCCTCGGGCCGGAACTGACGACCATCGGCGCACGCCGCGGCGCAGCGTACCTCCGGGAGGCGATCGTGAAGCCCGAGTCCTCACATCCGCCCGGATATCTCGTCGTGCGCGCGACGCCGGTGAACGGACCGGAGGTCCGCGGCATCCGCGTCACCGAAGACGTGTTCTGGGTGCACATCCGCGACTCGAGCGGCGCGGTGCACGCCTTCCAGAAGTCCGACCTGAAGAGCCTCGACCGCGAGATCGACGCGTCGCTGATGCCGTCGTACGCATCGCGGCTGAAGGACGCGGAACTCGACGATCTCGTCGCCTATCTGACGACGCTGCGAGGTGCGAAATGAAGACACCGGGACGCTCT
>DATFWL010000127.1:0-6042 GCA_035259385.1 Vicinamibacterales bacterium
TTATTCCCGGCGCCGACGTCTCGGTGATCAACACCGGCACCAACGAAATCCGCCATCTGACCACGGACCGCGAGGGCGCGTACGTCGCGCCGCAATTGAAGCCAGGCATCTACCGGGTGATCGTCGAGCGGACCGGCTTCAGGACGACCACTGTCGACGAGATCAAGATCGACGTACAGCAGATTCGGGCGGTCGATGTGCGGCTCGAGATCGGAGGGACGACGGAGACAGTCGCGGTGTCTGCGAAGGTGGCGCCGATCGAGACGGTCAGCTCGACGATCAGCCAGACGATTGAGAACAAGCGCGTGCTCGATCTGCCGCTCAACGGCCGCAATCCGTTCTCGCTCGCGACGCTGAGCCCCGGCGTCATTCCCGCGCCCGGCTCGTCGCCCTTCATCAGCGGCGGACGCAACGCCACGAGCGAAGTGACAATCGACGGCGTCTCGAACGTCAACGCCGAAAACAACGTGTCGATCCTCGATCTGAACTACACGCCGTCAGTCGACGCCGTCCAGGAGTTCAGCGTGCAGACCAACGCGGTCAGCGCGGAGTTCGGCCGGCTGGGTGGCGGGGTAATCAACCTCGTCACCAAGGGCGGCACCAATCAGTTTCACGAGACGGTCTTTGAATTCCTCCGCGACAGCTCGCTCGATGCGAACAATTTCTTCAGCAATCGCGCGGGGATCGCAAAGGGCGGCTTCACGCGCAATCAGTTTGGAGGCAACGCCGGCGGTCCCATCCGCAGGGGCCGCACGTTCTTCTTTATCAACTACGAAGGACTGCGGCAGCGGACCGCGAACGTGGGCACCTTCACGGTGCCGCTGCCGGAGTGGCGGCGCGGCGATTTCTCGAACCTGAGAAACGCCGCGGGCCAGCCGGTGATCATCTACGACGCGTTCACGACCAGGCCGGATCCGAACAATCCCGGACGCTTCATCCGCGATCCGTTTCCGAACAACGTTATCCCCCTCGATCGCATCAGCCCGATCGCGCGGAACCTGATGCAGTACTGGCCGCTGCCGAACACGGCGCCGACCAACGCCTACACCGGCGCGAACAACTACACGTCAGCGGGGACGTCGGTCAACGAAAGTAATCAGATCGACTCGCGTCTGGATCACGAGTTCGGCGCGAAGTGGCGCGCCTTCGCGCGGTTTTCTTCGCAGTTCAACGCGCCGAATCGGCCGTTCAACTCATATGGCAACATGGCCACGCCCACCAACGCCGGCCCGACCGACAACAGCGCGCGCAGCCTCTCCGTCGACAGCCTCCACACGGTCAGCCCGTCGTTTCTCGTCGACGTGCGCTACGGGTGGAACCACCGCTTCGTGCAGCGCACCCCGTTCTCGAGCGGGTTCGACATCACGCAGCTCGGATTCCCGGCGAGCGTCAGGCAAATCGCGGAGGCGCAGGCGCTCGAGTTCCCGCGCGTCAACGTGAACGGGTTCTCGTCGCTCGGGCAGGAAACGTTCAACGACCTCATCATCGATCCGTCGACGCACAGCTTCAACGCCAACGCAACGAAGATCCTGTCGCGGCATACCGTCAAGTTCGGTATCGACTATCGCAAGTTCCTGCTCACCTTCCTGCAATTCGGCTCCCCGTCGGGCCAGTACTCGTTCAGTCAGCGATGGACGCAGCTCGATCCCAACCAGGGCAGCGCGACCGCCGGCCTCGGTCTCGCGTCGTTGCTGCTCGGCATACCGGACAGCGGCTCGATCAGCCACGATCCGACGCCGACCTCGACAAGCGCGTACTGGGCGTTCTACGTCCAGGACGATTGGAAGGCGACCTCCAACCTGACCGTCAACCTCGGCTTCCGGTACGACTTCGACGTGCCGAGGACCGAGAGCCTGAATCGACTGAGCTACTTCGACTTCGGCGCTCGATCGCCGATCGCCGACGCCGCAGCCGCCAATCCGTACTTCGATCCGAGGAGCCTCACCGGCGCGATCGGCTTCGTCACCCCGGAGAACCCGCGTCAGACGCCGACCGATTTCAAGCACGTCGGTCCCCGCGTAGGCGTCGCCTACAACTTCACGCCCAAGACCGTCGTCCGGAGCGCGTACGGCATCTATTACCTCGCGTCGTCGATGCAGGCAGCTGGTCATACAGGGTCGGCGGGGATGGTCGGGTATCGAACCACGACTTCGATGATCGTCAGCCTCGATGGACGAACGCCGATGGCGTTTCTCGATAATCCCTTCCCGAACGGCTTCAACGTGCCGACCGGAAACTCGCTCGGCTCATCGACGTTCCTTGGCCTTGGCATCGGGGAAGGCGTGTTCATCGACTACCGCAGTCCGTACATGCAGCAATGGAACGCGAACCTGCAGCGCGAGCTGCCCGGAAGAATTCTCTTCGAAGCGGCGTACATCGGGAGCAAGGGCACACGACTGCTCGCCGGCGAGAGCGGCGTCACGTTGTCGCAGTTGCCGGACGCGTACCTGAGCCTTGGCACGCAGCTGCAGGATTTGGTGCCGAATCCGTTCTTCGGGGTCGTCACGAACCCGTCTTCGCCGCTCCGCTTTGCGACCGTGTCGCGCGGCCGGCTCTTGCGCCCGTATCCGCAATACGATGGCGTGAACGCATTTCGTGTCCCGTACGGGCACTCGATCTACCACGGCGCGACGCTCAGGGCCGACAAGCGCTTCTCGAACGGGATGAGCTTCCTTGTGGGCTACACGTGGAACAAGCTGGTCGACGACGTGTCGACGACGGTCGGTTTTCTCGGTCAGTCCAGCTCGCGGCAGAACGCCTACGACAACGACGCCGAGCGCGCGATCAGCTCACAAGACATCAGGCACCGCTTCGTGACGAGCTTCGTCTACGATCTGCCTTTCGGGGCCGCGCGAAAGATCGGCGCGTCGGCGCCTCCCGCCGTGAATCGGCTGATCGGCGGGTGGCAATTCAACGGCATCGCGACGTTTCAGAGCGGTCTGCCGCTGATCATCACGCAGGGACAGAACAACGTCGGCCTCTTCAACCCGACACAGCGTCCGACGTGGAATGGGAGCGATGCGAACCTCAGCGGCAGCACGGACGCCATGGTGAAGCGGTGGTTCGACACGTCCGCGTTTTCCATCACGCCCGCGTTCACATGGGGCAACACTCCACGTGTGATGCCCGACCTGAGGGCTGACGGCACGAAGAATTTCGATTTGTCACTCTTCAAGAACAACTACTTCAACCAGGGAAAATTCAACGCCCAGTTCCGCATGGAGTTCTTCAACGCGTTCAACCGCGTGCAGTTCAATCCGCCCGGGACGCAGGTCGACTCCAGCAACTTCGGCGTCGTCAGCGGTCAGGCCAACAGCCCGCGTCAGATTCAGTTGTCGCTGAAACTGATCTTCTAAGGGATCAAAGCGCGCTGGACGTCGGCGCCCGGGAGTTTCGTGACGACGCGCGGTTCTGTAGTGGATGAGTTCCGATGGCCTGGCTCGGAAGGCCACGTTTGCCTCGGCTGAGCCAATTAGAGCGATAAATGCGCGTTCGGCTTTCTGACCCTTGATCCAGGATCCCGTCGACGCGCGCCTGTCGGCGCGGACCACCACAATTAGCAGTTCCAACATGTTGTGATGCTGGCTGGGGTTGACCCGAATTTCAACCCAGACGAGTTTTGGCGAGGGTCATGCTACAGGAGCGCGTAGTGCGGCAAATCCGCATGCTGCGTGCGATGCGGCGGGAACTGGAAACGGGATTACGGTGGCTCCTACACGGGCACGCAGGGGGAAACCCCGGACACGGCCAAGGAGCTACCTGCGGATCACCGCGCCAGTTCCCGACCCTACCAGGCGAAGCCAGTCGCGATGCCATGGGATGACGGTGTCCGGTTGCACGACCATCAACGCGCTGCGCCAGTCTCTCCAGCTTTGTGAGAGAGCCATCCAAAAGAGTCGGTCGCGCGTCCGGAGGCGACCTCGCTTCGTCGTGCGGCGGAGGGTCGCCAGTGTTGCCGCAGAGCGAGGTTCTCCAAGACTAATTCCCGATGGCCGCGGAAGGACAACGTGAGTGCGCGGACGACCACGATGAGCAGCTCCAACATGCGTCGATCGTGGCCGGCGTCGATGCGAAAAATCAACACCGACGAGTTTTGGCGAGCCTCAAGGGCTGAAATCAACGCCGCGCAGTTTTGGCGAGCGTCAGCCAGGCGACGCGACCTCCTCCAGCGCTCCGAACGACGCGTCGCCCGATTGCCCTTCGTCTGATTCGCGGACGTGCACTGTTACCTGGAGTAAGTGCCGAATTTCCAGATCGTACGCGCGTTGCCGCGGACGATAATCTGCTCGCCATCAGCGAGCGATAAACCCTCCGCGAGGCACTCGAAGATCATCCGTTGGGTTGAACCGTCGACGTAGGAACCATCACATTGAACCGAGCCGATGAACATGATCGGTAGCTCGTCACTGACGGGAATCGGCGTTTCGGTCCTGACTGTAAAACGTACCGTGCCATTAATCGCCGCTGCACCGACGCCCGTTTGGGCAACATACTCAACGTTCTCGATCACATTCCCATTCTCGATGATGCGCTGCGATCCACTGAGGGTCGGGGCGTTGAAGCTGTCAACGGCGCCCGATGTGTCGGAGTCTTCGCCCACCGAGCTGATGCCTTGCCGTGAGGCGCGGAAGTTCGTCACGTAGATCCTTCCGCTCGCCGTGTCGTCGAAGGTCAAGCGGATGCCGCGCGTCTGGCTCAGGTCAGCTGGACGGAATGCGTCAATCGGAATACGCATCGTTGGGAGGTTGACATGGTAGCCATCGGGGAAAGAACTGTTAGTGAGGGTCAGGTCCGCATCCGGAGTCCCGAACGGGCCGACCAGCTCGATGAAGTTGGACGCGGCCACAGGTGCGGACAGGGTTCCATCAGCAGAGACCAGTTGAATGTGGAAGTTGGTGGCCGCGGCCGGATTAAGCGCGGTCTGCTTGGGAGTCTCGCGATCCACGCGGAAGTCCAGCGTGGCGAAATTCGAAAGATCCAATCCACTGCCTGCCGTGGTGAAGTTGATCTGAAAGTAGACATCGACACCCGGTCGTTGCCAGGTGATGCGTCCAGCGCGGAGAAACGCAGGCAAAGGCACCCGGTTTCCCTGCGCATCGCGGGCGGTAAACGGAATGCCGTGCTCATTGACCGCCACGTGCTCCACGGTCAGGTTGCTAGTCTGGTTCGGGACGCCGAACTGGCTGATGCCCGTTACCTGCTCGAAGTCTTCCAGCGCTGGAGCGACCTGCGAATTCGATGAGGCGATGAATCCGCGCTGGATGCGCGCGGCCGTCGTCACGACGGCGGGAAGCCGGAACTGCGGGTCGAAGTTGGTGAGAAAGCGAGAGGACTCCTCCTCATCCTGATCGTCTTGCGAGCCGCGCACTGCACCGCGGATCAACGCCAGGATACTCGCAGAGCCGGTGGTCCGCTGCCTCGCGGAGCCGGTCACTCCGGGAAGAATACCGGTCGCCGGGTCGGTCTCGAACAGCTGCACGAGGGAATCGAAGCAGCCTGACGAATCGCTGAATTGCCATTCGGTATTCCAGTAATTGTGATTGGCGCCGAGGACATAGTAGAAGGCTTTTTGCCGCGCCGGCCGTTCGGTGAAGCTCTTCATCATCCGGTCGTACGGCCACATCCCCTGCTGATTGATCACGTCACCATCGCAGCCAGGAAGCATGACGCTCCACGTCGTCCCCTGAGCGTTGAGGGTGCGGACTGTCTGTCGGTCCACCGGGGCGATTTCGAAGACGCCTTTGAAGTCCACGGTATCGGTGATCCGCGTTCGCCAATCGATCGAGGCGTACGGATTGATGTCCGTGTTTCGACGGGTGTAGATATTGTACGCCGCGCGCACTCCCTCGCCTCCGCGCGAGTGTCCCACCAGGGCGACCTTCCGAAAGTCGATCGCGCCACGGAGACTGAATCCGAGGGAGCTGGGCGTTGCCTCCAGTCCGCGGTTCCAGCGGCTGAGGAGCTCGAGATGCTTGAGCACCAGGCGGGCGCGCGCGAGGTTCAGGCCTCGGTCTTCGATGAAGGGCTGTCCCGGCGTCCCCA
>DATFWL010000128.1:0-4804 GCA_035259385.1 Vicinamibacterales bacterium
GACGCCACCGCGTCAAAGGTCGCCGCCTGCGCCTCGTCGTCGAGCCCGAACATCGTCCGGCGGGCGAGGTCCGGGCGTTCCGCCTTCATCTGCTCCAGCGCCTTCACCGCCGCAGGCAGGAGATGCAGGACGGGAATGCCGTCGACGACCGGGAACAGGCAGCAGTGACAGCCGAGCACGCCATTCTGTGTCGTGTCGGCGACGCGCTCGTGGAACAGCGAATCGACCAGCGCCAGCCGTCCACCGCAGTACGGGCAGCGGAGCAGCTCGAGCGTGTCAGTCCGCATGCTGAATCTGGTGTTCGCCGATGCGTTCGAGCACCGGAGCGCCGGTCGCCTCGATCGTCGCCCGGCGGAACTGCTCGGTGCCGAGCCACAACCGCGCCTGCTCGTCGTCGATCCACGACACCGGATTGTTCGGGCCCATCTGCGTGCGATGACAGCGCAGGGCGGCGAGCTTGCGCGGCACCCAGTCGCGCACGTCGACGACCAGCGTCGGCGGCTTCGCGCTGTCGCCGAACGCCTCGGGCGCGATGCCCCACAGGCTCGAGCCGGCCGGCGCGCCGCCCTTTTCGTGCGCCGCCCGCACCACCTCGCGCATGACGCCGCTCTGCATCGTCACGTAGTAGAGCGGCGGCGCGTCGGGCCCGAACGAGTGCACTGCGGTGTAGGTCCGTTCGTGGACGCCGATGTGATCGAGGTGCCAGTAGAGGCCGTCCTCGGCGAAGGTGATCACCACGTCCGGACGATAGCGGCGGATCGCGTCGACGATCTCGTCGTGCAGCTCCGGCACGTGGTCCCAGCGCAGGACGCCATCGGGGTGGTTGAGGATGATCACCTCGGCGACGCCGAGCACCGCCGCCGCGTCGCGCAGTTCGCGCTCGCGGACCAGGCCGAGATCGCCGTCGGGCACGAGCGCGGGATCGCTGATCGAGCCGGCCTCTCCGCGCGACGCGCACAGCAGCACGACGCGCGCGCCGGCGTCCGCCAGGCGCGCGAGCGTGCCGCCGCATGCGAGCGATTCGTCGTCGGGATGCGCGAAGATCCCGAGCACGGTGCGGCCGGCGAGGGGAGGACCGTCGAGGCTACCGTCGGGCACGACGGCCCTCCACGAGACGCGAGTACGCGTCGAGATAGCCGTCGACCATCCGCTCGACGCCGAAGCGTTCGACCGCGCGCTCGCGGACACGGCGCCGATCGAGATCGAACACGCGCGGCAACTCGTTGGTCATCTGCTCGAGGTCCTCGAAGATCATCCCGGTCACCCCATGATCCACGACTTCACTGACCGCGCCCTTGTCGAGCGCGGCGACCGGCGTGCCGCAGGCCATCGCCTCGGCGAGCACCAGCCCGAACGGCTCGCGAGCCTGTATCGGGTAGAGCAGCGCGCGCGCGGCGCCATACAGCTTGACCTTGGCGTCGAAGTCAGCCTCGCCGTAGTAGACGATATGCCGGCCGTCGACATGCGGCGCGACGCGCTCGCGATAGTAGCTGTCTTCGGCCGCAGCGAGAATCAGCTTCATGCCGACGCGTTTGGCGATCTCGATCGCCTGGAGCACGCCTTTTCCTTCGGTAAATCGGCCGAGGAACAGCAGATAGTCGTCCGGCCTTTCACGAAAGATGAAGCGGTTCGTGTCGACGCCGTGCAGCACGGTGCTGACGACGTTGAGCCCGTCGAGCAGCCGCGCCTGCTCGTTCGAGA
Source organism: Vicinamibacterales bacterium (assembly GCA_035259385.1). GTDB lineage: Bacteria > Acidobacteriota > Vicinamibacteria > Vicinamibacterales > CAVVIG01 > QHWK01. Next base: position 1,702 of record DATFWL010000128.1, read on the forward strand.
TCGCCACGAACGGCGCTTCGGGATAGCGCGACCAGAGCCCGACTTCGGCAGGGCTGGGGGAGTGGTGGAGTGTCTGCACGATCGGCGTCGGCGACAGCCGCGCGAAGGCGAGCGACATCGGATAGTAGGCCGCCTCGTAGTGGATGATGTCGAATTCGTCCGCGCGCTCGACGGCGCAGGCGAGGTTCAGCATCTCGTAGAGCTCCCACGGCCACATGTGCTCGTCGTGCCAGTAGCCGTGCGGATAGATCGCGACCAGCTTGGCGGAGGTCTTCGAGTCGGCGGTCGCGAACAAGGTCACGTCGTGGCCGCGGGCGACCAGCCCCTCGGTGAGGAGCGACGTCATCGTCTCGACCGAACCGGACTTCGGCGGCGGGACCATCGTCGCGACCGGTGCGATGTGCGCGATTCTCATGAGCAGGCGACGTCGAGCAGGCGCGGCAGCACGACCCGCGCGTCGAAGTGCGCGCTGGCGATTTCGCGTGCGCACCGCGCATGTCGCGGGTAGTCGGCGTTGATGCGGTCGACGCCGGTGGCGGCGGCGTCCAGCGTGGAGAAGGCGAGCAGGCCGTCACCCGACGGCAGATGGGCCGTCCAGCCGGTGTCCTGCACGAGCGCGGGGCGGCCCGACGCCAGGTAGCATTCGGTCCGGTCGCTGAACCAGCCCGATCGATTCGCGACGTAGGTGTGTTTGGCGACGCCGAACTCGGCCTTCGATCCGTGAATGAAGGCGCGGTACTCGCCCGGCGTCCGCGACACGGCCATCGCGTCGACCGTATCCCACCCGTAGCGTCGCAGCAGCTGCTGCGGACCGTTGATCGCCAGCTCGAAGCGCTGCGTCGTCCGCGCCGGCAGCTCGATGAACCTCACGAACTCCTGATCCTTGTTGCCGCCGACGTCGGTGAAGCTCTCGATCTGCCAGGTCATGACGGTGGTGAAGCGATCGCGCGGCGGCGCAGCGGCCAGCCAGTCGTCCATCGTGATCGGCTGCCACGTCTTGTGCCACGTGAAGTCGCCGGTCGGGACCGGCGACGCGGTCGTGCCGATATTGGCGCCAAACGTGAACAGGTGGTCGAAGCGCTTGAAGAACGCCACGTACCACGGCTCCGCCTTGGCGATCGCCAGCTGAGTGAACGCCGGATCCGAGTCGACGAAGACCTTGCGCGGAATCGCGGCGTACTCGTCGCGCCAGAACCACGATCCGCCGGAGAGATTGATGAAGAGGTCGGCGTCGGCGGCGTAGTGCCGCACCGCGTCGGCGCCGCGGCCGTGATAGCTCCCGTCGTAGTTGACGAACGCCCATCGATCGCCCAGCCCGTACGGCTCGAGCGCATCGTTGATGTAAGTGGTCCCGTAGCGCGGATCGGTGGCGCGGGTGTTCGCGATCGGGTCGTACACGCACTCGCCGGTGTCTTCGATGTAAAAGACCTCGTGCCCGAGCGCGCGAAGGCCGAGCAGGTACATCAGCGAACACCAGGTGACGCCGCCGAACGGGTACCGGGCGATGATGCCCGCGAACAGGATCCTCATGAGTGGCCGAGTAGGCCGGGTAAGCCAGGTGGGTCGGGTAGGTCGGATTGGTTCGACGATTTGGCCCGGACGAGTGGAGTCCGACACACCTGGCCTACCTGACCCACCCGGCCGACGGTCATCGCTTCGCCGCCTCGATCAGCTCGTCAACCGTTTCCGGATCGTCCAGCGACTTGCCAACCGACAGCCGCGCGCACATGCGGCGGTAGAGATCGCTGGCCTCGAGCAGCTCCTCGTGCCGGCCCTGTGCGGCGATGCGGCCGCCGTCGAGGACGAGAATGCGGTCGGCGTCACGCACCGTCGACAACCGGTGGGCGATGACGATCGTCGCGCGGCCGGCGCGCAGTCTGCGGATCGCGGCGAAGACGATCTCCTCGGAAATCGCGTCCAGCGACGACGTCGGCTCATCGAGGATCAGAATCGGTGCGTCCTTGAGGATCGCGCGGGCGATGCTGAGCCGCTGCCGCTCGCCGCCGGAGAGTCCGCCGCCCGCCTCCGCGATCGTCGTGTCGTAGCCTTTCGGCAGCCGCGCGATGAATTCATGCGCGTGGGCGGCGCGCGCCGCCTCCTCGATCTCCTCGCGCGTCGCCTCGAGACGGCCGTAGCGGAGGTTGTCGGCGATGGTGCCCTGGAACAGCACCGGATCCTGCAGCACGATCGAGATCCGCTCGCGCAGCGATCGCACTTTGTACTTCCGTACATCGACGCCGTCGACCGTCACGCGGCCGACGGTGGCGTCGTAGAACCGCGGGATGAGGCTGACGAGCGTCGTCTTGCCGGCGCCGGTCAGGCCGACGAGCGCCACCATCTCGCCCGGCTTCGCCGTGAACGCGATGTCGCGCAGCACTTCCTTGCCGTTTGGATAGAGGAAGCCGACGTTCTCGACGCGGATCTCGCCCTTGACCCCGCTGGCGTCGACGGCGTCGGGGGCATCGACCGTTTCCGGCATCAGCGCGAACATCGCGCGGACGCGCCTGGTGCCGGCCAGCGCGCCCTGCAGCTGGCCGGTGGTGTGCGCGATCGATGACAGCGGTCCGTACACCGCCGCGAGATACGAGATCACCACGGTCAGCTCGCCGATGGTGAGCTGTCCCTTCATCACCTGGCTGCCGCCGACGATCACCACGAGCGCGGTGCCGAGGATTGTGATCGTCGAGACGACGACGGAGAACAGCGAGCTCTGCCACGTGATCGCGATGCGCGCCTTCATCGTCGTCTCACCGGCGTCGGTGTAGCGGCGCAGCTCGTGCGACTCGCGTGAAAAGCTCTTCACCAGGCGGATTGCGCCGAACGTCTCATAGAGGCGCGACAGCAGCGCCGACTCGAGCTCCTTGACGCGCTCCTCGCGGTTGACGAGGGTCGAGGTGTAGTAGCGGAGGCACATGAACAGGAACGGAACGACGGTCAGCGAGAGCAGCGCGATCGTGGCGTTCATCCGCAGCAGCACGCCGAACATCACGGTGAGCGCGCAGATCGCGGTGGCGAGCGGAAACAGCCCGCTCATGATCAGGTTTTCGATCGAGTAGGCGTCGACGTCGACGCGGTAGACCGTGTCGGCCGTGCTGGTCGTGAG
>DATFWL010000129.1:0-2810 GCA_035259385.1 Vicinamibacterales bacterium
TTCGGTGACGGTCACCGACTCCTCGACGTTGCCGACCTCGAGCACGTAGCTCTGTCGCACTTCCTGGCCGGCGCCGAGCGTGAGCCCCTGGCTGTTGTAGGTCTTGAAGCCGGCGAGCTCGATCTTGATCGAATACGGTCCCGCCGGCAGCGCCGGCAGTGCGAACTCACCGCGGTCATCCGACACGGTTTCGCGCACGAGATTGGTCCCCTGATGCGTCACGACGACGGTGACGCCCGGCAGGATGCCGCCGGTCTTGTCACGCACGAGGCCGTACAGGGTTGCTGTGAGCACCTGCGCACGGGCCTGCCACGGCGAGCCCGCGAGCGCTGCGGCGAACAAGAGAGCAATGGCGGGAAGGCGTCGGAAACGCGTCATACGGGACCTCCACCTCGGTGTCACGCTGAACGACGACGAGTCGAAACCGATCGCTCGGTAGGCGCGGTGCTGATTCAGTAGATCTGCTGGGTCTTGGCGATCACGACCTTCGGCGGCGTCACGCCGGCGGCGATCATGACCTCACGGATCGACGCCTCAGTCTCCGGCGACGGCTTGAAGTTGCCGAAGCGGTACCCGACCGCAATCGCGAGCGGCGTCCATCCGAACTTGTCGGGCTTGTTCCACACGTCGATCTTCGCGCCCTTCGACGCGAGGAACTGCACGACCTTGGGCAGGTTCTTGTACGCCGCCGCATGCATCGCGGTCTCGCCGTTCTTGTCGACGGCGTCGATGTCGTTGCCGAGCTCGAGCGCGACCTGGCAGGCCTCGACCACTTCGCTCTCGGTGCCGGCGTCCTCGCCGGGCGACCGCGTCGCGAGACCGGCCGCCGCCATCAGCGGCGTGCTGTTGTCGACGTTGGTGATGAAGGGATCGGCGCCGAGTGCGGCGAGCTCGCGCATCAGCGCGGCGTCGGCGGTGAGCGCAGCCATCATGAACGGTGTCGCGCCGACTTCGTTGAGCCGCGTGTTGGCGAGGTTGGCGCGCCTGGTCATGCGCGCGTTGATGTCGGCGCCGGCAGCGACGAGCTTCCGCACCAGCTCGAGGCTGCTCATCGTCCCCGATCCTTCCGGCGCCGGATCGTTGTCGCCGACGCCCGGTTTTCGCACCGGCACGATTGCGTGGAGCGCGGTGTAGCCCGGCAGGCTCGCGTTCGGGTTGGCGCCGGCGTCGAGCAGCTGTGCGGCGAGCTCGAAGTGCGCGTTCATGACCGCGGTGAGCAGCGGCGTGGCGCCGGGCGGCAGCGCGCGTCCGCCGACTGCGCGGCGGCGTCCGCCTTCGACCGGCACGCGCTCGTTGACGTCGGCGCCCGCCTTCAGCAGCACGCGCACGACGTCACTGCGCCCCTCGCGGACGGCAAACAGCAACGGTGTCATCCCTGACGCGAGCCGCGTGTTGATCTCGGCGCCGACTTCGATCAGCATCTCGACGACCGGCGCGTGGCCTTCCGCCGCCGCCCACATCAGCGCCGTCTGTCCGTGCTTCTCGTCGCGGCTGTCGACGTTCGCGCCGCGCGCGAGCAGCGCCTTCACCGACGCGAGCGTCCCGACGCGCGCCGCGGTCATCAACGCGGTTTCGCCGCCGGGCAGCGTCGTGTTCGGATCGGCGCCGGCCTGCAGCAGCCTCTCGACCATCGCGCTGTCGCCGTTGGTGATCGCCAGCGAGAGCGGCGTGATCCCGTAGCGGTTGGCGGCCTTGACGTCGGCGCCGGCGCGGACCAGCAGCTCGACGCTCTCGAGATCGTCCTGGTAGGCGGCCCAGTGGAGCGCGGTCATCCCGTCGACCTGCGCAACGTTGACGTCGGCGCGGCGCTGCAGGAGCGCGCGGACCGCGGCGCGGTCCATCCTCTCCATCGCGTCCGCCAGCGGCGACTCGGCCGGCGCCGCCGACACCATGACGGCTGACACCAGGCACGCCGCCGCGCAAACCGAAAACGATGTCGAGCGCATCATCATGTCTCCCCGGCTAACCCCTTCGCGCTACGAGCGCTCTCAGAGAGCGAGCAGTTCGTCAATCGGTCCCTGGCTGTCCGCGAACGTGTCGAGCCGCACGCCGACCTTCTCCAGCAGCGTCAGGTGCAGGTTCGCAAGCGGCGTCGGCTCCGGGTAGTGAATGTGGCGTCCACCCTTCATCTTCCCGGCGCCGCCGCCGGCGACGATGGTCGGCAGGTTGACGTGATCGTGGACGTTCGGATTGCCCATGCCGCTGCCGTACAGCACCATCGAGTGGTCGAGCAGCGTGCCGCTGCCGTCCGGCGTCGACTTCAGCTTCTCGAGGTAGTAGGCGAAGAGCGAGACGTGGAACGCGTTGATCTTCGCCATCCGCGCGATCTTTTCCGGATCGTTGCCGTGGTGCGTCAACGGATGATGCGGGTCGGCGACGCCAATCTCCGGATAGGTGCGGGTGCTGGTTTCGCGCGCGAGCTGGAAGGTGATCACGCGCGTCATGTCGCCCTGCATCGCGAGCGCCTGCAGGTCGAACATCAACTTCGCGTGCTCGGCATAGGACGCGGGAACGCCGACCGGACGATCGAGATCCGGCAGTTGATCGCCGTCGGCGCCGCTTTCCGCCTTCTGAATGCGCCGCTCGACTTCACGGATGCTGTCGAGATACTGATCGACGCGACGACGATCGTCGGCGCCGAGCGTGGTCTGCAGGCGGGCGATGTCGTCACGCACCCAGTCGAGCAGGCTCGCTCTCCGTTTCAGCGCCGAGCGGCGATCCGCGGGGCTGCCGCCCTCGCCGAACAGACGCTCGAAGACGATACGCGGATGCGCTTCCGACGGCAGCGGCGTCGTCGGCGACGACCACGA